>JALOPH010000302.1 GCA_025453995.1 Desulfobacterales bacterium | reverse complement strand
AAAATTCTCAATATAGCTCGTACTCGGTTGCACAATGATCAATTGAGAACCCTTTTGCCAAAACTTTTCGGCTTACTGGATGAATCGCAGCTTGACTATATCAAAAAGCATGCTGAATGGATACACCTTAATCGAGGTGAAATACTCTGCCGCCAGGGAGATCCGGGGGATTGCCTGTATATTGTCATCAGTGGAAAGGTTCAAATCGTTCGAGAAGAAGAAGATCACGAAAAGAAAAAACTTAATGAAGCCGGTCGCGGTGAAATTTTAGGGGAAATGGCGCTCCTGACTGGCGGTCTCCGTTCTGCTTCAATAATGGCCACCAGAGATTCGTATCTTGCCAAAATTCCAGGCGCAGCTTTTGAAAAACTGGCGGTTGAACATCCATGGGCGATCTTGTCCATAGGGCGAACTCTCGCCCAGCGGATATTGAAGGCTGAAAAAAAGTTTACCCCGCCCGCTATTCAGATCAACCTGGCAATAGTAACGCCTTTCAGCAGTCTCCCAATGACGGAATTCACGGATCGCCTGATACAAGCGCTGAATGCTCATTTTCAGGTCTTTCATCTTAACAGCCTGCGAATGAACAGTCTTACCGGGATGCCCCAAATTGCAAAAATACAGACAGAAGATCCCATTCATGTGAGACTGTCCGCATGGTTCGATGAACTGGAGGCCAAAAATGACATCATGGTTTATGAAGGGGATATATCTCCCACAGCCTGGACCCGACGATGCCTTCAGAATGCCGACAAAGTTCTGGTGCTGGTCCCTGGGGATGTGAAGGAGTCCCATATTGATCAGGAGATGATGGATCTTCTGCAAACCGCGGGCCTTGGATTGTCCAATATGGTTCTGATTTTTATCCACGGAGAGAATGCTGCTCATGTCAAAGGTTCAATGCGTTGGCTCTCTATGATTCCATCCCAGGGGCATTACCATCTCCGCTGGAATAATCATTCCGACATGGAGAGGATAGCCCGTTTTCTTACTGGGAAATCAGTTAATTTAGTGCTCAGCGGCGGCGCTGCTTGCGGCATGGCCCATATCGGATGCATTCACGCTCTTGAGGAAAACCATATTCCCATCGACAGCATCAGCGGCACAAGCATAGGCGCTGTTATTGCATCCCAATACGCCATGGGGATGGGATATTCTGATCTGGTAAAAAAAAACCGGTGGCTATGTTTGAACTCAAAACCCATGAGAGATCTCACGCTGCCGTTTATATCGTTTCTGAGGGGGCAGAAGATTGAACAGGTCGCAAAAAAAGTATTCGGTGAAACACGGATTGAAGACCTGTGGCTCCCGTTTTTTTGCGTGTCGACCAACATAACTTCTGCAGAACCAATCATCCATAGCGACGGATCACTCTTCAATGCGATCCGGGCAACCACATCAGTCCCCGGTCTTGTGCCCCCCGTCATCAGAAATAACGAAATACTGGTGGACGGTGGAATAGTGAACAATCTGCCGGTCGATATTGCCCGAAATTTATACAAGGGAATTGTCATCGCGGTTGATGTTACCGATGCCAAAAGATTGAGCTTTCCGCAGCCGGAATTTCCGCCGCCCTGGAGGATCATCCGCAACAAAATTTTTCCATCCAAAGATAAAACGCATGTCCCGAATATTCTGGACATCATTTACCGTTCGGCGGTAGTCGGCAGTCGGCATAAAACCGATAAGGCAAAGATTGAAGCTGATTTGTACCTGAGGTTACCCGTCGATTGTTTTAAATTTTTGGAATTCGAATCGTTCGATAAAATCATCAACGCGGGTTACCAGCATGCAAAGGTGGTGATCCAGGAGTGGAAAGAAGCGCATAACTATTCGTTTGATTGAATAAATCAGGCCGTGAATCAGATTGGCTTTGAGTTTACAATAGGTCTAATAGACAGGTAATCAGAAAGATCTTGAGCTACTATTTTAACCGCATCGTTGCCTGACTGATATTATACCGGCCACCTGATCCACCCCGCCGTGAAGTAAATGACGGCATCGACGATCGCGTTTAAAAATTCCATTTTTTGTCTCCTTATTAAGCGAAAAATTATGTTTGTTGTTTCTGCCAGCATTCCTGTTGCTTCCCTTTATAATATTTACGCGAAAATCGGAACGCCGAGGATAAGGTAGTATATCATTGTCACCAAGACTTCCATGGCCATTCTCCTTTCTTTGAATTGTTGGTGTTATAAATGATGTTCCCAACGAAGTTTTTTGCCTTTTGATCATATAATCCAGAGAACCGCGTAGAATGCGATGTATCAGATTTTCATGACGGTTTCCATTTTGTTTCCTCCTTTTTAGTGATGGTTGTTGCTGATTTTTGACAATATGTAATCCAATCGGCGTGCCAACCTGGCTTTAATCAACTTAACTATTTGTTATATTATTTAATAAAATTATTGCTTGCCAGAATTTAAGCTCAATGCTAAAGTTAATTCATACACAAATTTGCGTATGTTGCATGGATTTTTGCAGGAGGCAAAGATGCCCAAAACATATCGGTTAAATGCAGAACAGCGGGAATTTTTTTCAATCGTCAGTCAGGCGGTCCTTGCCAACCCGTTTTCTGATGAACGAATGGAAATGGATTTGAAAATCGCCGGAATGTTTCCAGGGGTTCCTTTAAACCAGCTGGTTAAGGCAGCGGTTGGTGAGGTCAGGCGCAGAATAGAACAATTTGAGTCCAGCGGGATGTGCGAGATCAACCGGTTTTCGGGAAAAGACCGGCAAATCCTCACTTCCGCTTGTTTGTTTGATATTTTTTATATATTTGTCGGCCAGTTTGACAGCCTGATACAGGGCCAGATCACAGCCGGCGAAAAGTCATTGAAAACAGCATTCGCCAATGACGTTTTTTCAATCTTTCTCAAGAGGGGCTTTTCTAAAGAGGAAGCCCTTCAATATTTTGCGCTGTTTTACCAATTGAGAAGGGCATATTACTTCATTCATCATGGACTGGTGGGCAGAAGCCAATGCATGAAAAAGCTTCGGGAGAGCCTTTGGAATAAGGTGTTTACCTATGATCTGGATATATACAACCGGTTCTTATGGAACCGGATGGAGGATTTCTCCACTTTGATTCTCGGTGAAACCGGTTCAGGCAAAGGCGCTGCCGCCATGGCCATCGGACGAAGCGGATTCATTCCGTTTGATGAAAAAAAATCCTGCTTTGCTGAAAGTTTTACGCGTTCATTTGTGTCTATGAATCTTTCCCAGTTCTCCGAAAACCTGATTGAATCAGAGCTGTTCGGCCATAAAAAAGGCGCATTTACCGGCGCGGTCAGCGACCATGAAGGTATGTTAGACGATTGCAGTGCGTATGGTTCCATATTCCTGGATGAAATCGGTGAAGTCTCCCCGCCGGTTCAGATCAAGCTCCTGAAAGTCCTTGAAGAAAGAACATACAGCCCGGTCGGCAGCCACGAT
>JALOPH010000007.1 GCA_025453995.1 Desulfobacterales bacterium | reverse complement strand
GAACTTTCTGACAGACGGCCGGTCGGCGGATTTTGTAAATACCGGCACGTGGTCCACCAAAGCCATCAAGGAAGCCAAGATCCAGAAAAAAGCCCACCATGTGGTGGCTTCATCTGAAGACCGGAATTTCGCTTACATTCCGAAGAACATCGCGTTCAACAAGGATGCGGTTTACGCGCACATCACGTCCAACAACACCATCAAGGGCACCCAGTGGCGGCGATTTCCGGACACCGGCAGCGTTCCGATCATCTCGGACATGTCTTCTGATTTCATGTCCAGGGGATTTGATGCCCAGAAATTCGGGATGATTTATGCCGGCGCCCAGAAAAATATCGGCCCGGCCGGCGTCTGCATGGTGATCGTCAGAGATGACATGCTCAAGCTGATACCGGATGGTCTGCCGTCGATGCTCGACTATAGAACTTTTGTAAAGGAAAATTCCTTGTATAATACCCCGCCGTGCTTTGGCATATACACGATTCAACTGGTTTTGAAATGGCTGGAAGAAAGCGTCGGTGGGCTGGATGCCATGGAAAAACGCAACAATGAAAAGGCCAAATTGCTGTATGACTATATCGACGCTTCTGGATTTTACAAGGGGACTGCAGACTCAGACAGCCGCTCGTTGATGAACGTGACATTCAGGCTGGGATCTGAAGATTTGGAGAAAAAATTTGTGGATGAAGCGACAAAAAGCGGGCTGGGCGGACTTAAAGGACACCGGTCCGTGGGCGGTTGCCGCGCGTCCATTTACAACGCCATGCCGGTTGAAGGGATTAAAGCCCTCATCGATTTCATGAAGGCATTTGCACAGAAAAACGGCTGATTTTCGAATGAAATCGACGTAATCATCCCCATAAAAATATTCATCAAAATAAGGAAAACTGAAAAGGCGGCCGGCTTCGGCAGCCTTTTTAGTTTATGACGCTCATGAAAATTACAGCCAGAAAAACTATGTTGTGGATGGCAGCGGCAATTGCGTCCTGCTGTTTCCCGTCTGTTCTGCTGGCGGCAAAAACGCCTGTGAACATCCCCCTGACATTGGATTACCCGTTTATCCGCGCTGTGTTTGTTGACCAGCTCTATACTCAGCCTGAGGAGCGGGCCATCGTGGTTGATGAAAAAACCGGCGGGAAATGCGCCCATATTGAAATGTGGAACCCGGAAGTTCGCCCGGAAGGCGCGCTTATCACCATTGGCAGCAACATCCAGGTCAAGGGCGGAATCCCGATTCTGGGCAAATGCTTTCGGCTGATTAACTGGGAAGGGTATATTGAAGTATCCCAGCTAGTTATATTAGATGAAGCCACTTCCAGACTCAAACTGGAGACTGTGGATTCCCATGTTTATAAACCCAACCGCCAGCCCATAGTCATCGCCACCAAGGTGTGGGACCTGATCAAAACTTATGTTCACCCTTATTTCAGCAAGGTGACCATTGATCTGTCCTTTCCAGTCGACGAGATAAGGACCCTGCTGCCGTATTTCTTCTCAAAAGAAAACCGGGGCCAGGCGGAAGAATGGATGAAATCCTTGAAAATCAGCGGATTGAATGTGGAAAAGGATGCCATTCGGCTCATGCTCACCATGAATGTGGATAAAACTCCGCCATCGCTTGCACAACCCGCTATGGAACTCACTGAAGACGAGATTGATCATATTGAATCGCTTTGGGAAACTTGGGACGCATTTTTGGTATTTGAGCTCGAAACGCTCCTTGAAGCGCAATTGTCTGAAACAGAAAGGCAAGCCCTTTTTGAAGCACTTCTGGATGCCCGGTATGGATTTGTCCGGGCTATGGCTGAAAAAAACCCCGGTAAAGACCTGGTTCGGGCGCAGTTTGTCTACACATGGCAGAATATTGCCAGGATATTAAGAACGCATCTTGTGAAAAAAGCAGGTCAAGGCGACTTAATTAAATACCTGGCTTTTTTCACTGCATCTGATGCGCTCCTGGCCCTGGACCAATTAGGCCCTTCCTTTAATTTTGAAATCAGCCGTGATGGGCTCCTCCGCCTGGGGCGGCTTCTGGCAGACCAGGAATTTTCTTTAACATATTCGCTGGCGGTGAATTCAAATCTAAGGGTATTGCTGGGGTTTGGTCCGCCATTTGATGAAACCGGGCCGTCCTATCCGGATCCTGAACTTCCTTTTCAGGATGACGAAAACACTGATGCGCCTGCGGAACTTCTCTCCCGATTCATTGGGCGGTTTTTGATTACGCCGGCATATGCGGCTGAAGCCGCTCCTCCGGACATTGAGGCCTTAAGACAATGGATCGTTCCAAAAGGCGATATTGCCCCTTATCTGGACAGAGTCCGGCAGGTTCTGGAAAAAACGGCCGATAATGCGCTTGCCAAAAGCAAGCTCGATCCATCCTATCTTCCGCTCTATCGCTTGATGATCATGGCCACGGCCTGGCAGGAAAGCTGCTGGCGGCAGTTCATCCAATCAGATGGAAGCATCAAGCCTCTGTTTTCCTACAACCAGTCTTCTGTGGGGGTGATGCAGATCAACGAGCGGGTCTGGCGCGGCCTTTATAAAACCAACAGCCTCCGGTGGAATATCGAATACAATGCCCGGGCCGGCGCTGAAATCCTGGACCATTATCTCAAGGACTATGCCTTAAAAAAAATGGACCCGGCCAATCCCTTAGACCATGATACCCTGGGCCGTGCGGTTTATGCCATGTATAACGGCGGTCCAGGGCAGTTTAAAGAATTTTTAAACCGGAACAAGACAAATACGCTTTATGAAAGCGATAAGCTTTTCCGGGAAAAATACACCATGTCCAAGGCCGGCGAGTTTGAGAAGGTGTCGATCTGCCTCGTGGGAAAATAGAAAAAAAGCACCGGGCGCGGATTTGCTTTCTCGCGCCCGGTGCTTTTTTGATTTAAATTTTTCCGGCCGCCTTTTGGCCGGAAAAATTTAATTGACCGTAAACGTCCGCGACGTTCCCGTATAAGATGAAATAGCGCCGGTCCAGCCGGACTTCCAGTGGCCGAAATGCCGGATGCGATACGTTCCGGGCGCTGCACCGGTAGTGTCCCACTTGATGGTGATCTTGGAATTGGCAATGCCGTCGCGCTTCCAGATATACTTGGTTTCCGGGTCCCAGTCATTGGCCACCGCAACCCAGCCTGAAGAAGTGCTTTTTTCAACCTTTAAAAATGTGTTCTGGATCTGGTAATTGTTTTTCGGATGTCCGCCCCAAAACGTCACACTGACCGTCTGCCCCCTGGAGTAGGATGCGCTGGCGTCGGAATAAACCGACCCGAAGCTTTTAAACAACGGCTTGTCGTCAAAAATAACGCCGGGGATATTGAGGATCTGAGCATTGGCGATGTCCCTGGGCGTGGGACCCGGTGTCACCGGATATCCGTTTTTCATGGCAGTTGCGATATGGGCGAACTGTTCCTGGAAGGCGTTTAAGGTATAAGGCCCGAAATGGGTGGATGCGCCTTCATAATGCTGCATGGCGTATTCCTCCCGGGTGGCCACATACCCGGCATAAGCGTTGGAGAGCGCCGCAATGACCACATAATCCACTTGTCCGGCCAGTGCGCTTTTAACCGTCTCGATCAGCCGGCGGCCCGCCATGGTGGTTATTTCCGTTGGATGGGCAATGATGGCCAGATTCCCGATTTTTAAAATCTGCACGGGAAGGATTTCCGGGGTGAGCGGAATCCCCTGGGGGGTAACCCGGCCCATGGGAAGAATGATGGGTTTTTCCTGGTGGCATTCCTGGTCTTCGGGCAAAATGGTGAACTCCCAAGGAAAAACCTGGCCCAGCAGCGAAATGTCGTAGGGGTAGGTAATTCCTTCGGGAATGTCAATTCCCTTGCCGTCCTCCGTGCTGCCGGCCAGCATGGATACGCCGATGGCCGCCGTGCAGGTGTTTCCGGCATAGGCTTGTCCCGGCATATAGGCAGGGGATACATACTGGTCCGACATGTTCACGTGCATGTGGCGAAAGTCCACGGAACCATTGAGATTGACCGCTGCATTGTTAAACAGAGTTAAAGCCCTGTTGTACTGGCGCTCGCCAATGGTCTTCATATGCGCGTAATCATTGACGCCGTCAGGATACCCCCAGTAGATGTTTGGCGACACATCGCCGGCATTGCTTTCGGCAAATGCGGCCACAAATGTTTTTGACGCCGCATAATTGGTCCCCTTTGCTTTTTCAAACAAATAGGAGGCGTATCCTTTATTGTCGCCTGAGATGAGCTTGTTGGTATTGCCCATGCTGGTGGGATGAATGGCAAACCAGTTGATCGCTCCCAGATCCGCGCCGGAGGCGGATACAAACCGCAGCAGGATCATGGTTTTGTCGGTGTTGGAAGAATATTGCGATCTTTCCGATGCCGGATTGTTGTTGTAGGCAGCCGGCGAACGGTTCCATCCGCAATCATTTAATTCTCCCATGTTGATCCGGATCTCGCCGGATTCCAGGTTGCCATGCGCCCGGACAATGGACTGGTAAATCCCATCCACCACGGTGTTGTAGTGCTTTGCATCGTATCCCAGCATGGAAAGGTTGTAGAGCGCGTAATGCGAATAGGCGCCGGGCCCGGAATGGGTGTGGGTTGCACTGATGGCCACATTTTCATCCGTGTAAAGCCCGCCATATTTGGTCAGCAGCTTTTTAACCACGCCCTGTTTGACGCCCTGGGGAATAATCCCTGCTTCTGCGCACACAAACGCCACCCGTTTGCCGTTGTTGGGGTCAACCACGACAAACGCCCTTGACCGGAGCCGCATCTGGATTCCCTCGGTTTTTTGGTCAGGCATGGAATAGCCCATCATGCCGCATTCAGCAGCCGGGCCTGTGATGTCGTAGATGCCGGCTCCAATGTTAAACTGACCGGCTGCAATTGATGGTGACGTTTGGATGAAAATTGCTGAAAAGGAAAACAGAAAGGCAAGACTGAAAAGTTTAAACAAATGCCATTTTGAAAATTTCATTTTTCCCTCCCCCGAAAAATAAAAATGACTCAAGTTATTTAGGCGACACTTTACAATCCTAAAATTCTTCTGAGCTGACCCATGTTCATGGCAAAAAACATTGTTTTGCAGTCAGCCCAAAAAATCCGACGTTTTTTAAGCGTCAAATGTCTATCAACAATAAGTCTTTTACTTAATAGACAGACTCGTCATCGTCCGGATTAGCCAGTTCCATGATATGACGACAGCATGAGTGAGTAATCACTCATATTTCATAAATTGATATTCGGGTCAAGAAAAATTTTATTTTTAGTCAACGTCTGAATGAAACACTCAGATATTATTCAAGAAAATACCGAACGATGTTTGGACCCGGACATATGCGCGCAATGCCGAGGATCAAAAAATCCAAAAAAAGTATGGGACCGGCAGATACGGTTTCCGCAACGGCGCTATTTGGCCGTCCAACCACCGTCAATCGACAACGCCGCGCCATTGATGGAGGCAGCCAGATCCCCTGCCAGAAAAAGCGCCAGGGCGTTTAATTCTTCGAAACTGACAAATTTCTTGGTGGGCTGGGCAGCCAGAATCACATCCCGCACCACTTCCTCGGCGCTGATGCCGCGGGCCTTTGCCTGATCATCGATTTGCCCTTCAACCAGGGGTGTTTTGACATATCCGGGACAGATGGCGTTGCAGGTGATCCCCATTTCAGCCACTTCCAGGGCTACCACTTTGGTTAATCCAACCATACCGTGCTTGGCAGCCACATAGGCGGATTTAAACGGCGAAGCCACCAGGCCGTGGGCAGATGCGATATTAATGATACGTCCCCACTTCTTTGCCTTCATCCCCGGCAGTGCCGCCCTAATGGCATGAAAGGCAGATGAAAGGTTGATGGCTATAATGGCGTCCCATTTATCAGGCGGGAACTCGTCAACCGCTGCCACATATTGGATGCCCGCATTGTTTACCAGAATATCCACTTTGCCAAAATCAGCTTCTGCATCCCTTACCATCTGCGCGATCTCGTCGGGTTTGGTCATGTCGGCGGCTGAATATATTGCTTGAACACCATATTTTTTTTCAAGCTTTGCCCTTAATGCTTCAATCGTCTTTTTATCCCCGAAACCATTGATCATTATATTGCAACCGGCTGCCGCAAACGCCTCGGCAAGACTTTTTCCGATCCCGCTGGTGCTGCCGGTAATCAGCGCTGTTTTACCTTTCAACATATCAACTCTCCTTTCTCTGCCTTTCAGAAGCGATCCTCATATTATTTGGAAATTTAATCACTGTTTACCATAAGTGCAACCCAGCGAAAAAGAAGATTGAATTTCATATTCAAGGCCGATGGGAATTTCGAGGTATTATATGCAAAGTTAGACTCAGGATCGTCCATCCCACACGTTCCAAGGCAGTCGCGTCGGAACGATTCAAAAAAATAGAAATTTGTGAATAATAAAAACGCTTTTTGTTGTTTTTATTTTACGAAATCTCTTCTTTGAGCATACAGCAGGCGATCCGGTATTCCGGTGAGCCGTCATCCTTATATAACAGATTCCCCGGCTGTAGCAGCTTGTTCATCACGCACCCTTCCGGGATCTGCAATGAAAACAGGTCAGTTTCGTTGATTTTGCCGGTTGGAGACAACTTATCATGATCCATGAATAAACTATGGATCGGATAGTCCTCGCAGAGAGGGCATCGATACACCCGCCCGTTTGGGAAGATGAAATAGTTGTCTGCCACAAGCCCCGCGCATTCAAACTGTTCGTCAGGCTCCAAAAAAACCTTGGGATAGGTGGCGGCAATGCCTAAATCGGCAACCTGCCGAGCGACATCCGGAATCAGGGTTTTCCACGTGCCGCGTTCCACTTGAAGGCTTGCAGAATTCATTCCAGCAGATTGACCCCTTAAGCCGATTACCTGAATAAAAAACCGATTCACCCCAAGCTTTTCAAGCAACGGCGGCATCTGCGTCAGTTCATGGATATTGTCCCTGCTGACCGTATAGATCAGGCTGGCTGCGTACCCGCGATGAACTGCTTCCCTGATGCCTGCGGTGCAGGCCTCATAGCACCCATTTCCCCGGATGGCATCATTTGTATCTTTTGTCGCACCGTCTAAACTGAAACTGAAATAATCGACCTCTTCCGGGCTGGTTTTATCTAAAATACCGTGAAAAAGGTATCCGTTGGTATCTATGGTAATGGACCCGTATCCCAGGCTTCGTGCGGCATGAACCACCTGATCCAGATGCGGGTGAAGGGTCGGCTCACCGCCGAGCAGGATTAAATTGGGCTTCCCGCCTGAGGCTGTGAACACTTCAAGCCATCTGGCGATAATATCGGGTGAAAGAGTTTGTTCACCATGCTGGGCGGGGTTTATGTAGCAATGCCGGCAGCTCAGATTACATCGGGTGAGAATGTGAAAAAAAACATTGGTGGTATGTCTTGAAAACGATACGGTTTTGCGCATAAAAAAATGGGTTAAATAATCTCTTCCTTCGTTTTCAAGCCGAGCTTGCTTGTCGGTTTACTTTTTCAGCTTCTCTAAATCCGTTCTGGCTTTGACCAGCTCATCGTTGGTTGCGCGAAGCCGGATGGACATATATTCGGCAAAAATCCTGTAGAGAAGCAGAAGAAAATCGAGCCGGGCGTCCCTTTCTTCCACGGTGGCGGTGGCCAGGCGGCCCTTTGCCGATGTATCCACGCCCAGACAGATAGTTCTGCCATCGGCAAAGACAGATGCGGATCGATTCTGAAAATCTACAATCCGCATCTCTCCGAATATTTCGCCCACCCGGTCTATTCTGGCGATTTCAACATCATTCTTCTTGATCTTGATTCTTCCGGAAAGCAAAAAATAGAGCCACGGATCTTCCTCGCCTTCCCGGATGATCAGTTCGCCGTCCTCATATTCCCGAATTTTACTCAGGCGAAGCAGTTTCGCGAGGTTTCGAGTTTCAAAATCCTTAAGCCCCGGGATCGCCATAAGCCGCTGGATGTTTTGAACATTATCTTTCAAATACTTAGACTCAATCATATACGACCCCCAATCCAGGACTTTGTATAATCACCCTACATGGATCAACCGGATTGCCGCTGATTATCCTTATTTACTGAGAAAAAATTTTCCAGGAGTTCTTACCCCCGGTTTTCAAGACATTCTTTTGAAATATTTTTATCGAATTCTACAGGATAACATCCGTCAAAGCAAGCTTTACAAAAATTTCTTTCCGGCGAATCCACCCCGGTGGATTCCAGAAGCCCTTTGAGACTCAGATAATACAACGAATCCAGGTTCAGGTAATCCCTGAGCTCCTCAATTGATTTTTTCGCCGCAATCAGCTCCCCTTTTGTCGAAAAATCTATCCCGTAATGGCAGGGGAAACGGTGCGGCGGACAGCTGATCCGCATGTGAACCTGTTTCACGCCAAGCTCCCTCAGCGACTTGACACGGGTTTTGGCGGTGGTTCCCCGGATAATCGAGTCTTCAATAATAATGATATTTTTTCCGATTAGCAACTCTTTTACAGGGTTGAGCTTCATGCGGACGCTGAAGTCGCGCATGCTCTGGGTCGGCTGAATGAATGTGCGGCCCACATAATGATTCCGTATCATGGCCAGATCATAGGGAATGCCCGATTCTTCAGAATACCCTAATGCGGCATAATTGCCGGAATCCGGAAACGGCATGACCAGGTTAGCATCCACCGGCGCTTCACGGGCCAGCATCCGGCCATGGGCTTTGCGGGTCTGGTAAACGTTCTTGCCGAAAATGGTGCTGTCAGGCCGCGCAAAATAGATAAACTCGAAAATACAGCAGGAGCGCTGGGTTTTGGCATGCGGATAAATGCTTTTCAGACCTTTCTCACTGATGATGAGCATTTCACCGGGTTCGAGTTCACGGATAAATTCCGCCTGAACCAGGTCCAACGCACAGCTTTCAGAAGCCAGCACATACTCACCGTTTTGCAGGCGGCCAAGGCACAGGGGCCGGAAACCGTTGGGATCTTTGATGCCGACGATTTCTCCCCGGCTCGTCAAAAGCACAAAAGAATAGGCGCCCCTGAGACAGGTCACGGACCGGGTGAGGGCTTCTTCGAATCCGTACTGAAGGTTTTTAACAAACAGATGGAGGAAAATCTCCGTATCCATGGTGGTCTGGAATATGGAACCCTGCTCCTCCAGTTCCTGCTTTAAAATATGGGCATTGACGAGATTGCCGTTATGGGCCACTCCGTAGGATTTTCCTCTGTGTTTGATCACAAACGGCTGGGCATTGGTCAAGATGGAATCTCCGGTGGTGGAATACCGCACATGGCCAATGGCGCTGCACTTGCCATCAAGGGCGCTCAATGATGCATCGTCAAAGACTTCATGAACCAGCCCCATCCCTTTGTGGAACCGGATGCGCTGATCCATGCAAACAGCAATTCCGGCGCTTTCCTGTCCCCGGTGCTGAAGGGCGTAAATTCCGAAATAGGTCAACCGGGCGGCTTCCGGATGATTGTAAATCCCGAAAATCCCGCAGGCTTCCCTGGGTTTGTCGTCATAATCACTTGCTGCTGACATGGTGCAAAATTCCCGTTTATATCCAGGAGTCAGTCCCGCGCCAAGCAGGCCTGGCTCCTGGATTTATGATACTCTTGGAGCGGCTTCACCGTTAACGCCTTCCCCTTCAGCGCCGAGATTCCCCGCGCCATGGCTTTGGCGCCTGCTATGGTGGTGGCATAGGGGATGGAGTATTTGAGAGCCGCCCGGCGGATTAGATATCCGTCCTCCCGGGTCCTGTCTCCGGTTCCCGTGTTGATCACAAACTGGACCTTCTTGTTCATGATGGCATCTACCACGTGGGGCCGGCCTGCGGAGACTTTGTCGATCATTTCATTTTCAATCCCGTTTTCATTGAAAAACGCCGATGTCCCGCGGGTCGCAAGAACGGTAAAACCGATATCCCTGAATTGTTTGGCCACCGGAAGCACGGCTTGTTTGTCCGAATCCTGAATGCTGATGAACACGGCGCCATCGGTGGGCAGGTTCTGTCCTGCGGCAAGCTGGGACTTGGCGTAGGCCCGGCCGAACTCCGTATCGATCCCCATGACCTCGCCGGTTGATTTCATTTCCGGCCCAAGCAGCACATCCACTCCCGGAAACCGGTCAAAGGGCATGACCGCTTCTTTTACGGAAACATGGGATGGGATAATTTCGCGTGTGAAGCCGAGTTCACTCAAGGTTTTTCCCGCCATCACTTTTGTTGCCAGCTTTGCCAGGGGGACGCCGGTGGCCTTGCTCACAAAAGGTATGGTGCGCGACGCCCTGGGATTAACTTCCAGGACGAACAACTCGCCGCCTTTGATGGCATACTGTACATTCATGAGGCCGATGACGTTGAGTTCCTTTGCCATGGCCTT
The DNA here is from genome assembly GCA_025453995.1 of Desulfobacterales bacterium. Taxonomy (GTDB): domain Bacteria; phylum Desulfobacterota; class Desulfobacteria; order Desulfobacterales; family Desulfosalsimonadaceae; genus JALOPH01. The sequence goes on along the minus strand of JALOPH010000007.1, from coordinate 22,527 downwards.
GGTGGCGGCGATGATTTCATCAATTTCGGAAGCCGTCAAACTATATGGCGGGAGCACGCACGCCGAGTCGCCGGAATGAACCCCTGCGGCTTCAATATGTTCCATGATCCCGCCGATGACCGTTATGTGTCCGTCTGAAATTGCGTCCACATCTACCTCTATGGCGTCTTCCAGAAATTTATCAATCAGCACCGGATATCCGGGGGACGCGAGCATGGCCAGACGGGTGAAATTTTCTAACGCCTTTTTGTCATAGACGATCTTCATGGCCCGCCCGCCCAGCACATAGGACGGACGCACAATCACCGGAAAACCGATTTTATGGGCCACTTTTACGGCGCCGGCAACTGACTTGGCCGTTCCATTGGCAGGCTGTTTTAATCCAAGTTTTTTGAGCATGACCTGAAACTGCTTGCGGTCTTCCGCCCGGGCAATGCTTTTGGGGTGGGTTCCGATGACGGGCGCTCCGGATGTGAGCAGCGGCATGGCCAGATTCAGCGGTGTCTGACCTCCGAACTGAACAATGACGCCGTCAGGTTTTTCAGTATCGACAATATGGAGCACATCCTCATGGGTCAATGGCTCGAAATAGAGCTTGTCGGATGTGTCGTAATCCGTGCTCACGGTTTCGGGGTTGCTGTTGACCATGATGCTCTCGATCCCCATTTCCCTCAGCGCAAAAGAGGCATGCACGCAGCAGTAGTCAAATTCAATCCCCTGGCCGATGCGGTTGGGCCCTCCGCCCAGAATCATGACTTTTCTCTTGTCCGACAGCCGGGCTTCGTTTTCCATTTCATAGGTGGAGTAATAATAGGGCGTGGCTGCTTTAAACTCCGCCGCGCAGGTGTCCACCAGTTTATATACCGGACGGATCTTGTGTTTGATTCTGAGGGATCGGACAAATGCCTCATCCTTTTTTGTCAGATATCCGATCTGTACGTCTGAAAATCCCATTCTCTTGGCGCGCTGAAGCATTTCCGGGGCAATGGAATCGACGATTTCGGAAATCATTTTTTGCGTCTCGATTATCTGGCGCATCTGTTGCAAAAACCAGGGATCTATTCCGGTGATCCTGCATATATCTTCAACCGGCATTCCGGAAATCAGCGCCCTCCAGATTTGAAAGATCCGCTTGGAGTTGGGTTTTGCCAGCACTTTTTCAATTTCTTCAATCGATGCCTTATTGATCTTTTCGTCCAGTTCGTCTTTTCCATCCGCGCCGAAGCCGAACCTGCCGATCTCAAGGGAGCGAAGCCCTTTCTGCAGCGCTTCCTTAAACGTACGGCCGATGGACATGGTTTCCCCCACGGAACGCATGGAGGTGGTCAGCACATCTTCAGCATCCGGGAATTTCTCAAACGTCCACCGGGGAATCTTCACCACGCAGTAGTCAAGCGCCGGCTCAAAGGACGCCACAGTCTCGCCGGTGATGTCATTGGGAAGCTCATCTAATGTATATCCCACGGCGAGCTTGGCGGCGATTTTGGCGATGGGAAACCCTGTGGCCTTGGACGCCAGCGCCGAGCTCCGGGATACCCTTGGGTTCATTTCCACCACGATCATGTCGCCGTTTTGAGGGTTGACGGCGAACTGCACATTGGACCCGCCGGTATCCACGCCGATCTCCCGCAGGATGGCGATGGAAGCGTCCCGCATGACCTGGTATTCCTTATCCGTCAACGTCTGGGCCGGGGCGACGGTGATGCTGTCTCCGGTGTGAACGCCCATGGGATCCATGTTTTCAATGGAGCAGACAATCACCACATTGTCGCATCGGTCCCGCATGACCTCCAGTTCATATTCCTTCCATCCCAGCACGGATTCTTCCAGCATGACCTGCCGGATCATGCTGGCATCTAAGCCGGAATTGGCAAGGATCTCAAGGTCTTCGGGATTGTAGGCAATGCCTCCGCCAGTGCCGCCAAGGGTAAACGCCGGCCGGACGATGATGGGAAACCCGATATCGGCTGAGATGCGGCGCGCGGCTTCCATGTCATTTGCGATCCCGCTTCTGGGAATCCGCAGGCCGATTTTTTCCATGGCTTTGCGGAACAGATCCCTGTCTTCTGCCTTTTTGATGGCCGCCAGGGTGGCGCCGATCATTTCCACACCGTATTTTTCCAGCACCCCTTGTTCAGCCAGGGCGACTGCGGTATTTAATCCTGTCTGGCCGCCCAGGGTCGGGAGCAGCGCATCGGGCCGCTCTTTTTCGATAATCATGGCCACCATTTTGGGCGTGATGGGCTCGATATAAGTCCGGTCAGCCATATCCGGGTCGGTCATGATGGTGGCCGGGTTGCTGTTCACCAGAACGACTTCATACCCTTCTTCTTTTAAGGCCTTGCAGGCCTGGGTTCCGGAATAGTCGAACTCGCACCCCTGGCTTATGATGATGGGGCCGGCGCCGATGATCAAAATTTTATGAATGTCAGTTCTCTTGGGCATGGTTGTAATTCTTAGAATTCAGAAGCCAGAATCCAGGAGCCAGAATAAGACATCTGAATATCAAAGTCTCCTGCTGATGCCCCCCTTTCACAAGGGGTTGGGGGGATTTCATGATTTTTTTTAAATCCCCCTAAATCCCCCTTTATCAAGGGGGACTTCTTCTGCCTTTTTTTAAGTTAATTCATCATTTATTCTGGATTCTGGATTCTGACTCCTGACTTCTATTGGTTGTTTTTCATCATTTCCGAAAATTCTTCAAAAAGATATCCTGCATCATGGGGGCCTGGTGAAGCTTCCGGATGATATTGAACGGCAAAGAGCGGATAACTTTTATGCCGGAACCCTTCCAGGGTGTTGTCATTTAAATTCACATGGGTCAGCTCCACCTGATTGGCGTCCAGACTGTCGGGATCGACCGCAAACCCATGATTCTGGGAGGTGACCTCCACCCGCCGGGTCATCAGGTTCTGCACCGGCTGGTTGCCTCCCCGGTGGCCGAATTTAAGCTTATACGTCTTCCCGCCCAGGGCCAGTCCCAGGAGTTGGATTCCCAGGCAAATCCCAAACATGGGCTTATACCCCAGAAGTTCCCGGATGGTGGAAACGGCATAGGACACCGGCTCCGGGTCACCGGGACCATTGGACAAAAAAATCCCGTCAGGGGAAAGGTCCCGGATGGTTTGGGCTTTTGTTGCCGCCGGCACCACCAGTGTCTGGCATCCAGCAACCGCCAAATTTCTCAAAATATTGTATTTGATACCAAAATCAAAGGCCACCACCCGGTAAATCCCATCGGAATCCTTCCAGAGGGATCGGGTCAGGGGTAGATTTTTCTCTTCCACAAACACCGGTTTTCCGTCTTCCCAGAAATAAGGCCGGCCCGTGGTGACGGCGCTGGCCAGGTCCTGTCCTTCCATTTTCGGGGTTTGCCGGGTTCGCGCCACAAGAGACTCCGGGTCGAGGTCTATGGTGGAAATCATGGCTCGCAACGCGCCCACGGTGCGAATGTGCCGGGTCAAGGCCCGGGTGTCGAGTTCGTCGATGCCCAAAACATTTTCGGATTGCAGATATTGCCTAAGCGTTTTTGTAGACCGGAAATTGCTCGGAAAATCCTGGTATTCGCGCAGAATAAAAGCCGCCACCTGTATCCGGTCGGATTCCACATCCTCCGGATTGACGCCGTAATTGCCTACCAGCGGATAGGTCATGGTGACCATCTGACCCCGGTAGGACGGATCGGTCAAAATTTCCTGATACCCGGTCATGCTTGTGTTAAAAACCACTTCACCGGATGCTTCGCCCTCTCCGGCAAAGCTCCGGCATTCAAATGTCCGGCCGTCTTCTAAAGCCAGTAATGCTTTCATGATATATCCACAGCCGATGATGTATGCATCATTTTTTCAACCCTTTCAAGTCATAGGCAGACGATACGGAAAAACCGAGATCTTTTAGAAGTCCGTCTGAAATTCCGTAAATCCAGCCGTGAACAATCAGAGTTTGACCTTTGCGCCACGCATCTTGAACGATGCTTGTGTTGGCTACGTTCTTCACCTGTTCTTCAACATTGAGTTCACATAGACGGTTAATCCGCAGCTCTTGATCGGCAATCGACATCAATTCGTCCTGCCGTTTATGATAAATATCCCGTATGTGGCCCAGCCAATTGTCGATCAGACCGTGCGGCCGGCTTTCCATCGCAGCTCTGATCCCTCCACAGCCATAGTGGCCGCATACTATGATATGTCTTATTTTCAGAACATCCACAGCATATTGAATGACTGAAAGGCAGTTCATGTCAGAGTGAATGACAAGGTTGGCAACGTTCCGGTGCACGAACAATTCTCCGGGAAGAAGACCGACGATTTGGTTTGCGGGGACCCGGCTATCAGAGCATCCAATCCAAAGAAAGTCTGGCGTTTGCTGCCGGACAAGCCTTTGAAAAAATCCCGGATCCGACAGATTGATCCTTGCCGACCATTGCCGATTGTTCTCAAACAACTGAGGGAGCGTTCTCATGCCACTGGCCTTTCTTTTTCGAGCAAATCCTTAAGACACGATATGTTATGCAGAATCCTGCATCCCTCCGGACAGAGCGCTATATCCGTCAGGCCCGTCGGGATGACAACGCAGGGGATCCCCGCTTTTAAAGCCGCTGTCGCGCCTCGGGGAGAATCCTCCACAGCCAGACATTCGCAGGGTTTCAGTGAAAGCTTATGCAAAGCGGTCAGGTATGCCTCCGGATGAGGTTTGACATGCTCGCATTCATCTTTCGTGACCATAACCTCAAAGTAATCCCGCAAGTTCGTTGATGCATGAACCCGATCATAATGCTTTCGGGATGCCCCGGTCACCACCGCAAGGCGAAATTGCCCGTCAAGGTGATCCAGCGTCTCCGCCACGCCGGGCAAGAGGGGCGCTCCCCGGTCAATTTGATCCCAGAACAATTTGTCCCGCCGTGCGATGATCTCATCCAAACGGGAAGAGGGTATGCCAACCAGCCCGGCGATTTCACGGGAACGTTTCCCTTCGCTCAAATACCACGTCGCCCATTGCCCGCGAGAAATAAAGCTTCCCGCGGACTCGAAGGCATCACGGGTCGCTTCAAAAAACAGCCGTTCTGAATCGATAAGCACACCGTCACTGTCAAACAGAATCGCCTGAAACATTACCGTCTTAAATTGATTAACATGCCAATATGTTTTGGTTTTGATCCTTTGATAGCCCATTTCCATTTGGGCTAAGGCCTTTTAACAGATCAGCCGTTCAAATCAACACCAAACTTCCGTCAAACATTCATGGGCTCGTTTTCCACCAAATCCCATACACCGCAGGGACACGCGCCCCCGCAAAAACCGCAGCCGATACAGCGATCCGGGGCCACCACATACTCATATCCATTGTTTTCGAGACTCTTCCGGCTGATGGCCGCCTGGGGGCAGACCGCCACGCAGATCCCGCAGTCCCGGCAGGCGCCGCAGGACAGGCACTCGGTCCCGCATTCATGGACGTCGTGAAATTCGGTGATTCTGGGGTCAAAGTATTCCAGTTTCACGCGCCCCTTATCGATGACTTTCCGGTCGTCCCAAACACCCGCATGAACTCCCTGGTATTCGGATACCCGGCCTTCTGATGATTCCTGCCGCCCCTGCCCGCTCTGAACCTTTCCCGACGGTCGTTTTCCTTCAAGAATGTCGGATATGACGGCCGCTGCTTTCCGGCCCGCGCCGATGGCATCCGTCAGAAGGCCCGGTTTTACGGTGTCGCCCACGGCGAAAATCTTGTGATCCGTTGTCCGGTAAACTTCATTCACCAGTATAAACCCCTTGCCGGTTTTTACCGTATCGGGCAGAAAATCCAGTTCGGGCATATCGCCGATGGAAATGACCACCGTGTCCGCCGCGATCACTTCTCCGGTATCCAGCACCACGCCTTTATCCGTAATCTCTTTGGTAAAGCACGGCCAACGGAACTTTGCGCCTGCTGCTTCTGCGTGGGATTTTTCCTTGCCGAAAGCCGCCGGTTTCTGAACATCAATGAGCGTCAGTTGTTTTGCTCCCAGGCGACGGGCTTCCGTGGCCACGTCGCATCCCACATTTCCGGCGCCGATAATAACCACATTTCTGCCGGGATCGATGCCGCCGATCTTGGCGCGCTTTAAAAAGTCAAAGGCCGTGATCATCTTCTCTTTTCCCGGCACGGGAAGCGTCCTGGACTGCCGCGCGCCGGTGGCGATCACCACAAAATCAAAGTCCGTCTTGAGCTGCTCAATGTCGTCTTTGGTGAGCTTCTGCTGAAGATGCACATGGGGGATGATTTGCTTGATCCGCTTTAATTCCTCGGCGATCACATCTTTTGGGATTCGCGTTTCCGGAATGACCGAAATGACTTTTCCGCCCAGATCTTCAGAAGCATCATAAATAACGGCCTCATGCCCCCGGTGCCGCAATTGCCAGGCCACGGAAATCCCGGCCGGACCGCCGCCGATGACGGCGATTTTTTTCCCGGAAACCTCGGGCATCTTCGGCAGCTTGGCCTTGACGCTGGCCTTGCCGAGCTGGGTGATGTCAACCGAGGGCATCATGGCTGTTTGACGGGTACAGGCCGTCATGCACAAATTCGGACAAAGATATCCGCACACCGTGGCCGGAAAAGGGGTATACGCCAACGCCAAATCCACGGCCTCATCCACCCGGCCTTCCCGGATCAGGCGCCACCGGTCTTGAACCGGGATTCCCGAAGGGCATGCGGTTTCACAAGGCGCCTTGTATTTCCGGTTGGCCCAGACCGGCACATACCGGCGGAATTCACCGGTGGTGATAATGGGGATTTTATTCATATCCGCGTCAGACAGATCTCCCACCAGCCCCCCCTTGCCGAGTTCCCTGTTCCACACGGCATCATGGAATTCAGGAAGGGACCGGATGCGCCGGATGACCTTGTCATGGGGCGCTCGCGCGGCGATCAGCTCCCAGCGGTCCCTAATGGATAATTCGTCATAAAGCTCAATCCGGTGAATGGCTTCCAGGAATTTTTTAAGATTTTCTTCCAGCCATTTCCAGTCCGCATCATCTATGGGCATCAGCTTGGCATCGCTTTTGCTGTAACCGCCATGACGTCCCCGGAAAAATACTCTACCCCCCACCATGCCCACCAGGGGCCTGTATCCCAGAATATTATCCGGGCTCTGGCCATCGATTCCGCAGATCACGGCAATGCCGCCGGCCATAAACTCTCCGAAATAATCTCCGGCAGAGCCCAGCACCCAGAGTTCCGGCGGCGCATGCTTTGGATTGTGCTTGGTCATGGTCATGCCTCGGGCGCCGATATTCCCGGCGATATAGACTTTCCCCTGGGCCATGGCATTGGCCACGCCGTTGCCCGCGTTACCGCGAACAATGATTTGGGCGCCGGCATTAAGCCATCCCACATCATCGGATGCAGGGCCCATTGCCTCAATGCGTGTACCGGGAAAGCCCATAGATCCAAGGCGCTGGCCGGTATGTCCGGTCACCCGGACATGAACTTTTTCTGAACCGGCTTTCCATAGCCTGCCGCCGATGCCGTGCTGGCCGAATGCATGGACCTCGATATGCCGATGGCCCTGTTCCACGGCCGCCTGAATCCGCTCCTCAAGAACCCTGGATTCAAGCCGGACATCTTTTTCTTTTCCTGAAATAATATGATATTGCTCGCTTTCCATCTATTGCTCCATGAATTTTTCATCCTGGGGACGAAAAATTTACACAACATACTTTATTTTCAATCGCTCCGCCACCGCGGCATCATCAACGCCCAGCGCATCGGACATGCCGATGGGAAGCGACGTGGACCGCCCCAGAGGCGCCACGATTTTCCGCAGTTCGGTGTCAAAGCTCACAAAAGTATCCACGATCCGCTGGGCCACATCCTCCGGGTCGAGCCGGCGATAGAGCCGGGGATCCTGGGACGTGATCCCCTTGGGACACAGCCCGATGTTGCAGATGTTGCACCTTCCCGATTCAGATCCCACGCACCCGGCGGCCGCCTGCATGATGTACTTGCCCACCTGGATGCCGGAAGCGCCCAGCATGATCAGAGCCGCCGCATTGGCCGCCAGGTTGCCGGATTTGCCGATCCCGCCCCCGGCAAACAGGGGGATTTCATTCTGCTGTCCAACCGAGACAAGATTCTGATAGCAGTCCCGCAGGCAACTGGCAATAGGATGGCCCATGTGGTCCATGGAAACATTATACGCAGCGCCGGTGCCCCCGTCTTCGCCATCAATGGCAAGCCCGGCTGCATAGGGGTTGCGTGTCAGATTGTTGAGTACCGCCAGGGCCGTGGATGTAGCCGATATCTTGGGATACACCGGCACCCTGAACCCCCAGGCCATATACATGGACTGGATCATTTTGGCCACGGATTCTTCGATGGAATACTTGGTCTGATGGGTGGGCGGGCTCGGCAGGCTGACCCCGGGCGGCACACCGCGAATAGCCGCAATGAGACGGTTGACCTTGTGCCACATGAGCAGTCCGCCGTCGCCGGGCTTTGCGCCCTGACCGTATTTGATTTCAACGGCGCATGGATCGACTTTCATTTCAGGAATGGCATGGATGATTTCATCCCACCCGAAATAACCGCTGGCAATCTGCAAGATCACATATTGCAGAAATCGGGACCTCAGCAGCCGGGGCGGGCACCCGCCTTCGCCCGTGCTGATCCTCACCGGCATGCCCAGCTCCTCATTGAGATACGCCACCCCCATCTGAAGCCCTTCCCACATGGTGGGCGACAGCGCGCCGAATGACATGCCGCCGATAATCAGCGGATATATCTCCCGAACCGGCGGAATCCAGCCGTGTTCCCGGACAAACCGGATATTTTCCTCCGGTGGCAGAATCCTTCCCAAAAGGGTGCGCATTTCAAATTCATGGCGTCCGGCGTCCAGTGCCGGGTCGGTGAGCATGGAGATCCGGATGAACTTGATCCGGTCCAACACCCCGCCGGGCGAGTTTCTTCGCCCGCCCCGGCGCTCGGGTTCCCCTCCCTGGTTGATATGAAATCTGAGTTTATCCGCTTCATCGGTTCGACAGGGCATGATGGCATCGGACGGGCAGACCATGGCGCACATGGCGCACCCGATGCAGTGATAGGCAGGCGCGGTTTTCTGGCGGATGCCGTAGAATGTTTTAAACACGTTCCCCGGCGGCGCGCCGATGCCCAGGGAAACATCCACCATTCTTTTTCGAAACACCCCCAGTTCAATGGCATGAACCGGGCATATGGCCGTGCATTTGCCGCACAGGGTGCATTTGTCCTTGTCCCAGACAATCTGCCAGGGCAGATCTTTGACGCTTAATGAAGATGGGATAATCGTTGTGTTTGATGACATATGTTCACCTCTTTGCGGTCCGGTTTAACCACCACCGTATCCAAGTGCATGGGCTGGAAATCTTTTGTTTTATCCCGGTACGGCATAAATGCGTCCAGGCCGCAGATCTCTGAAGAAAACGCAAATGTGCCGGCCCGACCGCCCACGACGCCCGGCCTCAATTTTTTTCTATCCTGAACCATAAACATGGTGTTGTCCGGCAGCACGCCGATGACACAGTTGGGCCCGTCGATGATGAGCTTTCTGCAGCTCTTTTTTAAATGCTTCAAAAACATCCCGTTGGGATGTTCCTCCAGGGCGTCATCCTGAAGCGGCGTGATGATATGCTTGTAGGATTCGACATCAAGCCCCAGCCGGTTAGTCATGTAATGGAGGATATGGACGAATACCTCCGAATCCGAATAAAACCCTGTATAGCCATTGACCCCCCGTGACATCAGGTATTCTTTGATAGGCACAAACGCCGTGTTTTCGCCGTTGGTCATGGTGGAGAATCCCTGAATAAAGAAAGGATGACAGGCATACAGGTCAATGGCATAATTGGTGTTCTGGCGGCCCTGGGCCATGATCACACGGGCTTTGAGCCGTTCGTTGTCCAATTCCAGATATTTCCCCACGGTCATGGGATCGCCGATTTCCTTGATCATGATGGTGTCCGGCCAGAAGGAAAAAACGATCATATCCTTTTTCTCCCGCCCCAGATCCTGGAGCGTAAGCCGCAACCCCAGCAGCCGGTCTTGCTTTTCCGTCTGACTCAGCCCCTCCCATTCCTCCGGGTATTCATAGGCCCGGATCAGGTAAATATCCCGTTTGGGCACGCCGGGAGGGGGGTTTTTGGATATCTTAAAGGTGATCCGATACTTGGTGAGGAATCCGATATCAATCATATAGCTGTCTAATCGCTTGATGCCGTCCTCAGTGAAAATCCCAGAAAGGATCGGCGCATCCTTCATCTCCTCAAAAGGCCCGGCCAGGTCCCTTAAAAACAACCCCACGCCGGACCCGTCATGACCTTCCCGCATGACGTCCAAGGCATAGAGGGCCTTCATGGGTGACACCGGCGTATCGCTGGTGATGGCAAACAACCGACACATATTCAACTCCTTATTATTTACATCAATAAGCCGCCTCTGCCGGGAAATGGCTTCTGCGGCGTAAAGATAGATTCAAAATATATGCCAAAGGGTTATAAATATTAATTTATTGATTTATCAAGTAAATACACAAAGCTTACCTGAGAAACGGCCATAATGATTACAATTATGTAATTTTATCGAAAGCTGCAATAACAAATTTGTCATTCTCACCATTTCTTTCATTAGGCGGGATTACTGAGATTGGTTTCTAACATATTGAAAATAGAACAATAAAAAAGATTGCAAAAACATTTTCTTTTAAATATGGTTATTTTTTTAATTTTGATCAAATCAAATCGCAGGAATAGACCCCATGAACCCTATTAGCGTGTTGCTGGTTGATGATGAGGAAAAGTTTGTCACATCCAACGCAAAGCTCTTGAGCAAGCGGGGCTATGATATTTTAACGGCGCTGGATGCAAAACAAGCCTTAAACATTCTTGAAACCCACGACGTTCATGTGGCGGTTTTAGACGTCAGAATGCCGGGCATGGACGGCATTACCCTTCTTAAAGAAATTAAAAACCGTTTTCCCCTGGTTGAAGTGGTCATGCTGACCGGCCATGCCACGTTTGAATCCGCGGTATCCGGCCTTAAAATCGGCGCCAGCGACTATCTCATGAAGCCCTGTCAGATCAGCGAACTGATTCAAAAAATCGGGGAAGCCCATGAAAAAAGAAAAATAAATGAGGAAAAAATCCGCCATAAATAGGATGGTGAAATAATGAAAGTATTATTTGTAGACGATGAAACCGATTTTTTGGATATCATCATCAAGCGGATGAAAAAGAGAAATATCGACGCCTCCGGCGTATCAGACGGAGAAAAAGCCATCGAGCGCATTGAAAAAGATCCTTGCGACGTGGTGGTCTTGGACGTTAAAATGCCCGGCTTTAAGAGCGGGATTGACATATTAAAGGACATCAAATGCCGGTGGCCGCTCATTGAAGTCATCATGCTCACGGGACATGCCATGCTCGACGCGGCCCGGGCCGGCATGGAAAGCGGGGCGTTTGACTACATGGTCAAGCCGGCGGACATTGATGAACTTTACTATAAGATAAAGGATGCCCACCAGAAAAAATCACTCCAGGAATCGAAAATCAAAGGGATTGAAAATATGATGAAGGAAAAAGTTTAACCAATCTAACTGAATTTATAAGAAGGAGGAATGTTCAATGAATTTTCTGACCAAAACAGGCCAGTTTCTGTATGAAGGCGCACGCGCCCATGCAGACTGGGAAATCAGGACGGCAAAAACCATCCTGGGTGATAAAAAGCGGCTCCTGGTGCTGGGGTTGATGCTGTTGCCGATCCTTATCGGCGGGATTGTGTTTGCCGATGAAGTGGCCGGAGAACTCCCCAAGTATCTCGGTGGCAAGACCGCCTACAGCCCGTCATTTTTCACCATGAAAATCTTTATCGCGTCCATCCTCATCGGGCTGTGCGCGGGGCTCATCACCGGATGCATCGGCGCGGGCGGCGGGTTCATCATCGCCCCGGCATTGATGAGCGCGGGAATCAAAGGTATTCTGGCGGTGGGCACGGACCTGTTCCACATTTTCGCCAAGGCCATCATGGGAAGCGTGCTGCACAAGAAGCTCGGCAATATTTCCGTGGCGCTGGCCGTCATCTTCCTGATCGGATCTATTTTCGGGGCCACATTGGGCGGATGGATCAACCGGGTGTTATATGAAATCAACCCCGTGATCAGCGACGCGTTCATCACCACCATTTACGTGCTCATGCTGGGCGCATTGGGGCTTTATTCGCTGATTGACTTTCTCAAAGCCCGGAAAGCAGACACCGGCGGCGAATTTCACGGCTCAAAAGCCGAGGGCGCGGCCATGGGAAATCTCCCCAAAAAACTCCAGGCCATCAACCTTCCGCCCATGGTTACTTTTGACCAGGAAGTCACCCCCGGCGGACGCCGCATCTCATCCTGGTTCCTTATTATCAGCGGTTTTTTTGTGGGCCTGTGCGCGGCCATCATGGGCGTGGGCGGAGGGTTTCTGACCTTCCCTATCTTTGTGTACGTGCTTGGGGTGTCGTCCATGACCACCGTGGGAACCGACATCTTCCAGATCATCTTCACCGCAGGGTATGCGGCCATCGGCCAGTACGCGATCTATGGGTTTATCTTCTACACCCTGGCCATGGGCATGCTGCTCGGATCTCTGCTGGGGATTCAGATCGGCGCCCTGGCCACCAAAGTGGTCAAAGGCATCACCATCCGCGGATTCTACGCCATGGCGGTTCTGGCCGGATTTATCAACCGGTTTTTCGCCCTGCCGGCCAAACTGGCGTCTGTGGGCGCGTTTCCCCTTTCCAAGGAAACCGCCGCCCTTCTGGATACCCTCGGCATCTGGCTGTTCTTCATCTTTATTTCCATTTTCGCCATCTGGGTTATCGGCACATTTGTAATGAACATTAAAAAATTAAAAGGTGAGGAGGCTTAAATCATGATTGCCAATAAAAAAGAATTCACCGGCGGCATCGCCATGATGGCAGGATTTTTAGTGGTCTTGTTCATCTTTTTTATGCCCATTTATCACGGCCACAATGGATTGGATTATCTGGACAACCTGTTTAACTCCATTTCAAAGGGATCGGCCTACTACATCCCCAAGATCAAAGAGGATGTGGCGAAAACCGAGGCCGGAAAAAATATCACCGTCAACCTTTCATTTGATTCCGAAGAACAGGCCCGGGAAAGCATGCTGCTGTTTACCAACGGCGGCGCAACCGTGGACGGGGAAGGAAAAAACCTGAAAGTGACCGGCGATCTTGGCAAGATTCTTGCCAACTGCTTAGAAGATGCGGATACCCTTTTTAACAACCTGGGAGAAAAGCTTCAGGAAAAATACGGCACGGAGGGCAGAAAAACTCTCTTTAACTGGTGGACCGGCCTGAAATCCATGAAAAAAGATCTCGACAAACAGGAACAGTTTAATGAAGGCAAAGCCGTTTACACGGTCATGACCCGCGCCGTGGAATGTAGTTATAATTACTACAAAGTCATTCCCGAAAGCATGACCAGCAAGCTGGGATTAGTGATCTTTTCTCTGGTTTTTTATGTGATCTATACCCTGTGGTACGGGTATGCGATATTGTTTATTTTTGAAGGCTGGGGTCTGCAGATCAGCCATTAATTTATCTTGGGCTTTTGGAAAGCCAAAGATAAATTAATATTTTCGGCGCAGCGGATTCGCTGCGCCGATATACAGGATAAGTGAATACCCCCTTATCCCCTCTCCCTTGAACGGTGTGGAGGGTCAGGGTGGGGGTGATTCATAAATATACCAAATATTCAATTGCGATTTTAGGGCGGGTGTTAACCCCGCCCCTCCATAAAAAAATGACTGTCCTTCGTAGGGGAGGGCTTAACGCCCGCCCTACAAAACTCATAATATGCAACCATATTTATGAAACCATATAGTAATCGTTCTTTTTTTCTCCATACGCATGAAAAAACTGGTCGAATTTTTTAAAAACCGCTTCAAAAAAGAACCTGACGTCGAAGGTCCGGACGCTGAAGAACTGCGGATCGCATTTAAGGAGCGGTACCATCATTTCAAGCTGCTGTTAAACGCCAACAACAGCGCCCTTGAAATCATGACCGGCATTGAGCAGGCGCTGGCGGGAAAGCAGCCGTTCGGCATGTCGTTTGTCAAAAGCAACTGCATCGCCATCACGGTCAGCCTCATGCGCCTTATAAAAAACCTCGAACAGCTCAGCGAAGGCAAATACAACCAGCTCTATGCGAGGTTTGACGATATATGGAATAAAATTAGCGTATTAATTGAACAAAAAAAAGAAGGCAAAGACGAACGCTTCGTCATCCCGCTCACGGCCGTTGACCGAACCATGGCTGACCTGGTGGGCAGCAAAATGGCCAACCTCGGAGAAATTCTAAATAAGGTAAACCTCAAAGTGCCGTCCGGGTTTGCCATTACCGCCCATGCGTATCAGTATTTCATTGATCACAACGATCTCCAGTCTGAAATCGACCGCCGGTTCATCGCCACCGACATCACCAACATGGAAGCGCTTTATACCTTGAACGCGGACATTCAGAAACTCATTATTGAAGCTGAAATCCCCAAAGACCTGGAAACTGAAATCCAAAACGCATATCATGCCCTTGAACAGGAAATGGGCGTGCCGGTTGCCGTGGCCCTAAGGAGCAGCGCCATGGGAGAGGATTCGGCCGCCAACTCTTTTGCCGGGCAGTATCGCTCCGAGCTGAACGTCCGCTCTGAAAATCTCTTTCATAAATACAAAGAGATCATGGCCAGCAAATACAGTCTCACCGCCATCACCTACCGGCTCAACAAGGGAATCCGGGATGAAGATATCGCCATGAGCGTGGGCTGCATCGCCATGGTGGACGCCCGTTCCGGAGGCGTGATGTATACCCGCAACCCCTTGGATACCAGCGACAGCTCTGTTTTCATCAACTCGGCCTGGGGGCTGCCCAAGGCCGTGGTGGACGGCAGCGTGGACTGCGACCTGTTTGTGGTGGGCCGAAAAGGCCCGATTCAGATATCTTTTAAGGATATCAAGGAAAAAAAGAACCAGTTTCTCTGTTTTGCCGACAACGGCGTGTGCCAGTTTGACATCACCGAACATACCAAAGACCAGCCGTCCATCAGCGATGATGAGGCCATGCGGCTTGCGGAACTGGCTGTCCGCATGGAGCAGTATTACGGCTCGCCCCAGGATATCGAGTGGGCGGTGGCCAGGGACGGCAGCATTTATATCCTTCAATGCCGGCCCCTGCAGCAGATGGAAACCCTGAAAATGGACTACCCGGATGAGCTGATCTGGAAGACCAAGGAAAACGTGATTGTGTCAGGCGGCATCGCCATTTGTCCGGGTTTTGCCAGCGGAGAAGCATTTGCCGTCAACAGCCCCGGAGACACGGTCAATTTCCCAAAAGGGGCGATTTTAGTCGCCCGCCAGGCCCTTCCGTTATGGGCATCCCTGCTCAACAAGGCAGCGGCCGTTCTCACCGAGCATGGCACCTTCGCCGGCCATCTGGCCAATGTGGCCCGGGAATTCAAGGTGCCTGCCATCTTCGGCTTGAAAGACGCCATGTCCAAATTAAAAACCGGCGACCTGATTACCGTGGACACCAACCATTTAAGCGTTTATGCGGGAAAAATAGATGTCCCGGCCCATGTGGCAGCGCCTGAAAAAAGCATTATCGAGGGGAGCCCGGTGTACAACATCCTTCTGGAGGTCAGCAAGCACATCATTCCCTTGAATTTACTGGACCCCTATGCCTCGGATTTCAAGCCGGAAAACTGCAAAACCTTCCATGACATCACGCGGTTTGCCCATGAAAAATCCGTTCAGGAAATGTTTAATTTCGGCAAGGAACATAATTTTTCCGAACGGTCCAGCAAGCAGCTTTTTTACAAAGTCCCCATGCAATGGTGGATTTTAAATCTGGATGACGGCGTCAGGGAGGAGGCCAAAGGGAAATACATCCGGCTGGAAGACATTACCTCCGTCCCCATGATGGCCTTGTGGGACGGCATTGTCGCGGTCCCATGGGACGGCCCGCCGCCCATTGACGGCAAAGGCCTGGCCGCGGTAATGTTCAGGTCGACCACCAACCGGGACCTTGTGCCGGGCATGAAATCAGCCTATACAGAGCGCAACTATTTCATGATTTCAAAAAATTTCTGCTCTTTCACGTCCCGGCTGGGGTATCATTTTTCCATTGTGGAAGCCCTGGTAAGCGAACGGACGGCGGAAAACTACATCACTTTCAGGTTCAAGGGAGGCGCAGCCGACAACCAGCGCCGGATCCGGCGGATCCAGTTTATTGCAGACATTCTCACGGATCATTCCTTCAGGGTCGAGCTTCGTGAAGACAACCTGGTGGCCCGGATTGAAGGGTTTGACATGGATTTCATGATTGAACGGCTCAAAATTCTCGGATATCTCACCATGCACGCCCGCCAGCTGGACATGATCATGTCCAACGAATCGGCCATCAATTATTACAGGTCCAAAATTGACAATGACATTAAAACCGCCGTGCTATCCAAGAAGAATTGATCCCTGATCAGGGGAAAGCGCAGCCGGCAATCATCAATCATTTTAACAAAGGAGGAAGCCTTATGAATCAATTCAAAATCCGGACAATGTTGGTGGTTTTATTTTGCAGCATGTTTTTTTCAGGACTTGCATTTGCAGATGATGTGACGGATGCCATCAATGAAGCGCTGCAATATTATCAGGATGGAAAGTATTCCGATGCCATGACCAGCTTAAATTATGCATCCCAACTGATCGGGCAGAAAAAAGGCGGGGATCTGCAATCCTTCCTGCCCCAGCCCCTTGCCGGGTGGGAGGCCGAAGAAGCCACGTCCCAATCCGTGGGCGCGGCCATGCTGGGCGGCGGCGTATCCGCTGAACGTCAATACAACAAAGGGTCGGGCTCTGTTCGGATTCAGATTGTGACCGACTCTCCCATGCTTCAAAGCATGATGATGATGTTCGGCAATCCCATGCTGGCGGGCGCGGACGGCGGAAAGCTGGAAAAAATCGCCGGCGAAAAGGCCATTGTCAAATACAACGCCGCGGATAAATCCGGAGACATCAAATTGGTTGTTGCCAACCGCTTCCTGGTAACACTGGACGGAAATGATGTATCTTTGGAAGATTTAAAAGCGTACGCCGCGAAAATTGATTATAAAAAGCTGGCGGCCATGCAATAGAGATAGAAGCTGTTTGAAAACTTCGGATCAAGCTGGAAAGCAAGGCGCAGGCCGATGAAAAAGCGCAGCATCATGCTATCCGGCTTTATGCAAGTGCGTCGTTAAAAATATACCATTGAAATCTCCCCTGCCCCCTCTTTGCTAAAGAGGGGATTTAAAGTCCCCCTTTTCAAAAGGGGGATTGAGGGGGATTTAAAGCGCGCTGATCGCAGATTCGATATAGTATTAGATGAGGTTTTGAAACAACTTCTCAGGAACCCAGCGCCCACTGCAGCCACCCCCGCTCCTTTCGGATGGCTGCTTCCGGGCAGATCTCCATGCAGCAGTAGCAACGGATGCAGGTATTGTAGTCATAGGACGGGACTTTTTTCCGGCCGTCCGATTCGCTGATGGCGCCCGACGCACAGATTTTTTTGCATTGATAGCAGAGGGTGCATTTTTCCTCCCTCGGCGCCGGCCGGTCCAGAAACAGGTTCTTGAATGTGGGCGTGGTAAACGGCCAGCGGAACATATTGGAGAAGATGGAGCCGCCGGTGGCAGGTTCAAAGTGCGACGGCCGAAGGGTTTCAATGGTTTCGCCGACCACTGAAATCTCATCGGCGGATGATACCCCGTAATTTCTTTTAAATCCGTTGACCACGGTCAGGGCTTTTTTGATATCCACGCCCGCCACCCGGGATGCCACATAATCCACTGCAATCCCGTTGTCCCCTGCCAGTACGGCGTTGAGACGCTTGGGCTTTCCGGCCGGCCCCGGCCCTTCCCCTTCCTGGGCTAAGATCGCGTCCATGATATGGATGATGGGCTTGGGCGGGGAGAACCCGTATGTCATGGCGCCGTATAAGTCCAGAATGAATTCGGAAAACTCCTCGGGCGTGGGCGCCCGCAGATGCATTTTTGATTTTTCCACGCCAGGGATGGCGCCGAACAGGAGCTTCACCGCGCCGGTAATATAAGTGATCCCGTGGGTTTTGAATTTGGGCAGGTTTAAAATCAGGTCTGCGCCAAAATACTCCCCGGATATATCCAGATGCTTAAATTTCTTTGCGCTTTCATAATGCAGGGTCCGGGTCTTTGTGGGATTGCCCACCTCAATGCCTTCGCTTTCAACCACCTGGGCGTAACTGGTCTTTTTGATGGTACGTTCCAGAGAATGGATGGCCGGTGATTCCAGCAGAACCGGTATGCCGCCGCTTTGCTTCACAATCTGCACCACAGCCCTGAAAAATTCCGAATGGGTAATGATGGCTTTTTCATCTTTTGCCGGCATCAGTAGATTGGGCTTGACCACTACCCGTGCTTTTTTAAGGCTTTTCAAATCAAACCCGATATTGGCAAGGCTTTGGCGGATGACGTCTTTTAACACACGGTTTTCGTATTTATCGCAGCGCAATAATGAGACGGTGGGCATGGCATCGACTCCTGTATATTTAAATGAATTATTGTTGGGATTTGATGACTTTACAAAAAATAAACTCCGATAACAAGAAATGGATTTTATTGTTGACCTAAAATCAAAAGCGAGTATATTGAATAATACATAAAAAAACTCGCGATTATTTTAAGGAGTTATGAAAAATGCCCGAACATATTATCCGCAATATTGAAAAAAACATCACTGAGGACCTGGGCCGAAAAATGGTTTTTGTCGCCGGTCCCCGCCAGTGCGGCAAAACCACCCTGGCCAAAAATTTGTGCAGAAAAGCAGGATGTGATCCAAAAACCCGTTATCTTAACTGGGATTCCCTGGCGGACAGGGAAATGATTATGCGGGAGCAGTTTCCAACAGGTCCGGGAATGTTGATCCTTGATGAAATTCACAAATATTCCCGGTGGCGTCAGACCGTGAAAGGATTATATGACAAGCGGGGCGATGAACTCAACATCCTGGTGACCGGCAGCGCCCGCCTGGATTATTACCGCAGGGGCGGCGATTCACTTCAGGGAAGGTATCATTTTTATCGGCTTTTGCCATTGAGCTATGCGGAGCTGGGAACCCCCGGCATCAATGGAGTGAAGGAATTGCTTGCATACGGCGGGTTCCCAGAGCCTTTTTTAACACAGTCGGAAGATGAAACCCGGCGATGGAGCCGTGAATACCGTACCCGGATCATCAGGGAAGATCTGGCGGATCTGGAACGGGTGCAGGATTTAAGCCTCATCGAACTCATGGCCATGCGGCTGCCGGAACTGGTGGGATCGCCCCTTTCCATCAACGCGCTTCGGGAAGACCTTCACGTGTCCCATCCGGCAGTTACCCGCTGGATCAAGATCCTTGAAAACCTTTACATGATTTTCAGGATATATCCATTCGGCGCGCCGAAAATCAGGGCGGTAAAAAAAGAGGCCAAGCACTATCATCTGGATTGGACGGTTGTGGACGACCCCGGCGCCCGGTTTGAAAATCTCATGGCCTGCCATCTTTTAAAATGGGTCTATTTTCTCCAGGATATCCAGGGCCGGGACATGGAACTGCGATATTTCAGGGATATCGACCGCCGGGAGGTGGATTTTGTCATTATGGACAAAAACAAGCCCGTTCATTTCATCGAATGCAAACGGTCAGCGGACAAGCATCCGGCATTGCCGCTGAAATATTTAAAAGCCCGTTTCCCCAATGTCAAAGCCACCCAGGTATCACTTGAAGACCGGCCGGACGTGATGAGCAAGGAGGACATCCGCATGTGTGCGGCGCATGTGTTTTTGAGGGAGTTGGGGTGATTATCTCAGAAAAATTTACCGGTTCGCCTTGCGGATGCCCAGTTTGTCCATGGCAATAATGGATTTGCAGATATTGGCCGAGCCTTCCACGATCACATAGGTGGGGATGTCCCGGTAAAACCGGGCAAGGGGGTATTCGGTGGAATAGCCATACGCCCCGAGGATGCGCATGGCCGCATTGGCGCATTTCATGGCGGTCTCTCCGGCAAAATACTTGGCCTGGGCCACGTCCAGGCCGTTGTTTAAATTCCCCCGGTCTTTTTCCCAGGCCGCCTTGTAAACCAGCAGCCGGGCCGCTTCAATGTCGGTGGACATCTGAGCGATCAAGTCCTGGTTCATCTGATATTCACCGATGATCTTGCCGAACTGCTTTCGCTGATTGCAGTATTTCAGGGCAATATCCAAACACGCCTGGGCCACGCCCACAGCCCCGGCAGCGGCAGATATGCGGGTCTGGTTCAATGAGCCAAATACAATTTTTGCCCCGTCGCCGGGATTGCCCAGGATGTTTTCCTTGGGCACCCGGGTGTCGGTGAGAAAAATTTCGCCGGTGGGCGAGGAATGGGAGCCCATTTTTTCCAGCCGGGATGTTTTAATGCCGTTGAAATTTTTCATTTCAATGACAAATGCGGAAAGACCTTTAGAGCCTTTGGATTTATCTGTGTATGCGTAATAGATGATGACATCCGCCAGGTCTGCATTGGAGATCCAGGTTTTGGAGCCGTTTAAAAGCCAGTGGTCGCCCTTATCTTCAGCCACAGATGAAATGGCCATAACATCCGACCCCGCATCCGGCTCGGTGATGGCAAACCCGCCGAGATATTCGGCCTTTACCAGTTTTTTTATATATTTTTTTTTCAGACTTTCAGAACCATACTTATAAATGGTATAGGCCGACCCGATGCACTGCATGTTCACCTGAACCCGCAAAGAACTCGACGCCCGGGCGATTTCCTCGGTAATGATCACGGCCGACGTCCAGTCCAGCCCTTCGCCGCCGTATTCCTCCGGGATGCACATGCCGAAAAATCCCAGTTCCCCCATGGGCTTGATGACCTCTTCATAGGGGAAATAATGGTCCGCGTCCCACTGGTCGGCAAAAGGCGCGATTTTTCCGGCGGCAAATTCCCGAACCGCCCGGCGGAGCATGTCATGTTCTTTGGAGAATGAAAAATCCATTTGGTTTGATCCTTTTTTGAAAATCCTCCCCGGCCCTCCTTTGCAAAAGGAGGGGGATTAAATTTTTCTTTTGCTGAAATTATTTCAGCAAAAGAAAAATTAACACATTGTTAGACCGCCGGAGACGCTGAGCACCTGCCCCGTGATAAACCCGGCTTCTTCCGATGACAGAAACACCACAGCTGCTGCGATATCATCGGGCGTGCCCATGCGCTTGAGCGGGATGATCTTGTCCATGCTCGACAGCACCTTGTCGGCAAAGCTGTCCTCGGCCTTCATGTCATCCAGCAGCGGCGTGGGCGTGGGGCCGGGACACAATACGTTGACCGTGATTGAATTTCGCGCCAGCTCCCGCGCCAGTGTCTTGGAGAATGACAGCACCGCCCCCTTGGCGCCGGAATACACCGATTCGCCCATGCTCCCCACCCGGGCCGCGTCTGAGGCAATATTGATGATTCTGCCTGAATTCTGCGCGATCATCCCTTCGGCCACGACATACACGGTATTTAATACGCCCTTGAAATTGATGTTGATGACCTTGTCCCAGAAATCCGGCGTTGTTTTCATGAAAGGCTTCATGCGGTCCCAACCGGCGTTGTTGATCAGAATGTCGATTTTCCCGAATTCTGAATTGACCTTTTCCACCATGGCTTTCACCGACGCCAGATCCGCAATATCGGTCTGCACGGCCAGGGCTTTTGCGCCTGATTTTCGGATTTCAGCGGCCGTTTCTTCTGCCTGGTCCACCAATAAATCCGCAATCACAACATTAGCGCCCTGTTTCGCCAGCGTCATGGATATCCCTTTTCCGATTCCCCTTGCCCCGCCGGTGACTATGGCTGTTTTACCAGTCAACTCGAACATGATTTTCTCCTTATTTGTTTGAAATTTTTATTCTGTAATCTTGAACCATCACGAGGGTCATAAAAAAAATCCAAAACAATATAAATATTTAAAGTTATTAGTCATTTTTTTATTACACTACCATCTAAAATCATAGTCATTGCGAGGAGAGAAGCGACGAAGCAATCTCAAATTCCCTCGTACAAATCATCCCAACTCTTGTTTTTGCTTTCTATCAAATCAATTTTCTTTTTTCGTGAACCGCCTTTTAACTGCTTTTCCCGCTTGATTGCATTTTTAGGGTCATTGAAAATTTCATAGTAAACAAGTTTTGTAATGTTATATCTTTTTGAAAAGCCCTCAACCAGCTTTTCCTTATGCTCATATACTCGTTTTTCAGATCGCTGGTAACGCCTGTATACAAGACTGAATTGTGTTTATTGGTCATAATGTAGACAAAGAATTGTTTAGACATAGGGCTCTGATTTTATAAGCCGGGCAGAGAACAGGTAATGGGGTAGTAATCCTTTGGTCCGACCCGTTCATGACCTAAATATACCATCGTCATTGCGAGCGAAGCGAAGCAATCCCCCGC
>JALOPH010000301.1 GCA_025453995.1 Desulfobacterales bacterium | reverse complement strand
TATTCAGAACTGGAAACGATTTCAAAAGAAGCCCTGAGATGCCGCAAAATCGTCCAAAGTCTTCTTGATTTTGCAAGGCAGACCTCGCCGATGAAAAAACATTATGACCTTAATGCCATCATCACGGAAAGTGTTTTTCTGACCAGAAAACAGGCTCAATTCAATGATGTAACGCTGAAAACCGAACTGTCCCAAGATCTGCCGAATGCGTTTATCGACAAGGACCAGATCCAGCAGACCCTCATCAACCTGATACTAAACGCGGTGGAAGCCACAGCCCCCGGCGGCAATGTCGTGTTAACCAGCCGGTATAATCCGTCGAACAAAATGATTATCATAAAGGTCACAGATACCGGATGCGGCATTCCCAAAGAAAATTTAGACAAAATCTTCGACCCTTTCTTTACCACACGGGAAAACGGAACCGGCCTCGGCCTCTCCATCACCCACAGCATCATCGAACAGCATGGCGGCAGCATCGACGTCGACAGCGTCCCCGGCCAGGGGGCGAGCTTCACCATTCATCTGCCGGTCAAAACAGGAGGTGCAGATGCCAAATGAAGATGCCTTCCGCATCCTCATTATAGATGACGAGCCGCTGATCTGCCGGAACAGCGCTGTCATACTTTCGGAAATGGCGCAAACCATCGACATGGCGTTAAACGGCGTCGACGCCATGAAACTGATCGAAAAAGCCCCTTACCACTTGGTGATTACAGATTTAAAAATGAGCCGGATGGGGGGAATGGAAGTCCTCTCCCGGATCAGGCAAAATTATCCGGACACCCTGGTGATTGTCATCACCGGATATGCCAGCGTCTCGTCGGCTGTTGAAGTCATGAAGCTGGGCGCATACGATTATCTGCCCAAACCATTCACACCGGATGAACTTCGAGCCGTGGTCGCTAAAGCGTTGAATGACCGAAAAATCAAAATGCAAAACAAAGACCTGATGATTGCCGGCGGCCGCCCTGCCCCGGCCGCGCATCAGCTCATCGGCAGCAGCCCCCAAATCAAAAAAGTGGTCTCCATGATTCAAAAAGTGGCAGGCACCGACGCCACCGTGCTGATATACGGTGAAAGCGGCACCGGCAAGGAACTGGTCGCCCGGGCCGTTCACGCCAACAGCGCCCGTAAGGACAAGGTATTTTTTGCCGTGGACTGCGGGACTTTAAGCGGAAATCTGCTGGAAAGCGAATTGTTCGGTTATCGCAAAGGCGCATTCACCAACGCCCATAAGGACAAGGACGGCATTTTTGAACTGGCCAACCACGGGACCGTTTTTTTAGACGAAATCAGCAATATCAGCATGGATGTGCAGGGGAAGCTCCTGAGGTTTCTGGATACCCGGGAATTCATGCCGCTGGGGGATGTCAAATACCACCCGGTGGATATCCGGCTGATTTTTGCCACCAATAAAGATCTCAAAGAGATGGTGGCCCAGGGGAGTTTCCGGCAGGATTTTTATTACCGGATTTTCGTATATCCGATTTATATTCCTCCCTTAAGGGAACGCAAAGGCGATATTCTGCCTATTGCCTATCATTTTTTAAAATTGTACGTTCAACATATGGGCAAAGCCATCAATGGATTTGATGATGAGGCCTTAAACCGGCTCAACCATTATGAATGGCCGGGCAATATCCGTCAGTTGCGGAATATGATCGAAAGGGCGGCGATCCTGTGCGACAAGGATACAATTTCTCTCAAAGACCTGCCCCATCTGGGTGAAATCAACGATATCGAAAGGCTCATTGAATACGTGCCGGAAAGCAATGAGGAACTCAAAAAAATCAAAAAGGAACTTCGTCAAAAAGCCATTGATGCCATTGAAAAAAATTTTATCATTCATGCGCTTGAAAAAAATGCCTGGAATGTCACCAAAGCTGCCCAGGCCGCAGGGCTCCAGCGGACCAATTTCCAAAGCTTGATGAAAAAACACCGCATCAAACTGCCCGCCAAAGATGTCAGGGGATAAATATAAAAAACCTCTAAAATTCATTAACAACAAACATGATTGCCAAAGATCAAAAATTCTGGCTGCATAAACTTTCGACACTGCGGATTGACCGTGCAAGAGGAAACCCGGCGCCTCATAAACCGCTTCTTTTGCTGGTCGTCTTAGAAATGATGGAAAAAGGAGAAATCAAAACTCGGGAGCTTAATCTTTCCCCTGATCTTGCTTTCCAGTTCAGTATATTCTGGTCAGTTGTCTCAAGTCGACGCTCACAACCGCCTGATGTACGACTCCCATTTCATCATCTTGAATCTTCCGGCATATGGGAACCTTTGACTGCAGAAGGTTCCCCGTCACTTGATAAAAAATTGACAACCAGGGTCCGATTCGATCCGGGTTTCTTCGACTGCATTGCTGATTTTAGATTTCGGGATCGGGCAAAAAGATTGCTGATTGAAACCAAACCATATTTCCATCCAGAAGAAAAAACCTCTCTTTATAGCTTACTCAAGATCAAACCAGTTTCATCTGAAATCCGCGAAAATCAGGCGCTTTATAAAACAAGTATTCAAAAAGGACGGGATGCCCGCTTCCGTTTGGATGTAGTTCAAGCATACCAACACACTTGCGCGCTGACAGGTTATCGATGCACCACCTTAAATATGGAAAGCATCGTCGATGTCGCCCACATTCATGAATTCAAAGATTCCCGAAACAATGACCCTCGCAACGGCATGGCTTTATCAAAAAATGCCCACTGGCAGTTTGATCGCGGTTTATGGTCGTTAAATAAAGATTATCGGGTACTTATAAACAAAGAGAAGTTTACAGAAAATGGGATGGAAGGGCTTCGCATGACGGATTTTGAGGGGCGAAAAATTTTTTTACCGACCGATTCGATATACTGGCCGGATTATTCATATCTTGACTGGCACCGCAAAAGGCATGGTTTCACAAATCAGTAACCGTTTTGACATTCTTTTAGTTAATGGGGACGACGATCTCCGTACCAACTATATGCCGCGTCAAGGTCTTGATAAGCTTCCGGCGAAATAACAAGGTTAACGGTCATGCCGTCTTACCAAAAGAAAACCAATAGAATAGTGTCAGGCCTACACTCTTGACAGATTAAATTGAGCCCGATAAGGGGTTGGATACAAATTTAATTCGAATCCAACAGGAGTGCAGTCATGGCACGTCCTTTACGTATCCAGATTCCCGGCGCTTTTTACCCCATCAAATCCCGCGGCATCGATCGAAAAGATATCTTTCTTTCGCGCCTATGCAAGCGCCGCGAGCACGCCTCATTGGCTGAACCGGAATTTTATCTCTAAAAGAATGCAGCAGGATATAAAAAAAACCTAATCTAAGTAGTGCTTGAACGGAAACCTACGCTCCTCTCCCCTTTTAGGGGGAGAGGCTGGGTGAGGGGGTCGTGATATCAATGTGTTACACCCTCACCCCAACCCTCTCCCACAAGGGAGAGGGGGTTTTCATTCAAGCACTAAGTAGTGAATCTGTCAAGA
>JALOPH010000112.1 GCA_025453995.1 Desulfobacterales bacterium | reverse complement strand
AAATTATCCTCACGATTGGCAGTATTTGGATTTCACAAAAGTTTTATATAAACCGAAGAACATGACACCTGATCAGCTGCGTGAAGGCGTTGCCCAGGTATACAGAGACACTTCATCAAGATTTATATCGCTAAAGAGAGCTTTTAACTCGTACGTAGCAACGAAAGATCTGCTGGGAGCAATTATTTCATACTTTGGCAATCGCTCTTCCGGTGACCTGTGGCGCGAAGTATCTGGTGCCGTCGAGTTAGAATAATAGAACTTATAGCTGTATTTTTTGGATAATTAATCCCAGGGTGGGAGTAAACAATATCATTTAGAGCCCCTATCCATCCGGTTCTGTGATCTGCATCCGCGATGGTGACTATACGGCGTTGGGTTAATACCTGTGTCAGCAACGGAAAGAGCATGGATTCTACCTGTACCTGGTGGTTGCCAAGGTAAAGAAGGCTGCGATGGCTTACCTTTTCAAAGGCTATCGGGTCTTCGATGATGACATATCTTACAAAGCGTTCCCAAAGAGAGCGGGTGATGTTTTCGAATAACCAGGGCCCGATATTAAATAAATTTCGTCCATATTCAAAAATTTTGTCAAAATCAAGCTCAGGTTCACCCACCTTAATTAAGGGTTCACTGCCCTGTTGTTCTTGAATATTAATTGGAAAAGAAGAAAGGGGCATTAAATCACATAAAGTGGTTTTTTTTGTCTTTGGAAATGTGAATTAATGCGGGATCAACGCAGGTGAGATGGGTCGCATTCTCAATTTCTTTTGCAACGTTCTTTGCTTATGGATCTTCCGCTATAGTGTCTTCGGATTTTATATATTTTTTAAGGTCTATTTTCTTCAAATCCTGGGGGACTTCCAGGTCGCCATCATCTTCTGTGTCAGTATTATCTTCTAATCTCGCATATGCGTCAGGGCTTGCCTCCACGATGTACATGCATAGATCTTTGACATGGAAAATTTTTAAGTTATCCGCCCACAACCATGCTTCGGCCACAGCAAAAGAACCCTTTTCATCGCGACCCTCGTCTGTGATCTCCATCTCTATGGAGATTCTTTTAGCAGAAGGGGCAACTTGGCCTCTGTATTTCCAGGTTACCGGACAATCCAGGCCGATGGGCTGGAACCAGGGATTTGAAATCCCTTTGTGCATGTCTTTGTGGATCATGTAAAATTGAAGGGTCTGAACCATGGCTTCCACACCAAGAGAACCGGGCTGAACCGGATCATGAAAGAAATGCGCTTTGAAAAACCATTCGCTGACATCCACTGTTTTTTCAGCCCTGAGCCGGCCAAGCCCTTTTTGGCCGGCCTGGGGCCAGAATCCGGTCACACGGTCTATCATAAGTAGCATGGACTTTGGTAGCCGGAGTGAATTGTTGCAATATTTTGCAGGTCTATCCGTAAGTTCTATTAAAAAATCGCTCGGTTCATCCAGCCAGTTTCTTTCCGCTTCAGTTGCAGGAAGGCCTATCTGATGATCCAGTGCTTCTTTGTTGAAAAAGCCGAATCCTGTCTCCATTTTATAGATACATATATCTTTAATAAAACACTCAACATCAAAATTGACGAGAATAATTCCTGAAAAATTGATAATCTTCATGAGCGTGGTACGGGTATGAATGGTTCCGGAATCGGGAAATACTTCATGTGTTATAGTGCCGGTGCCATCCATGTTACGAAAATGAAGTGGTTTTTCTGATGTGGCAGGTCCGCCTTCAAAAACCGATAGCCATCCGCATGGCTGCAATGCAACTTCCATCAATACGCAAAAAGGCATGGTCCGGTTGCCGTTTTGATCAAAATACCATGCGTCCTCAGGAATATCGTATTCAGCCTCTATGGTCTCATTCGTTTTCATACCACCCATGGTGGCATTGATAGACGTTATCCGTGACATGAAATGATAGGGCGGACCGGGCAGTCGGGCGATATGCCTGGGGCCGTCAAAAGGTTTTCCAAAAGCGCCGAATGCATCCGAGGGTTTGCCGAATGCACAGGCCAGTAGAGATTTATAGCCGAATTCCATATCGCCGATTCGGGCAACCGGATGCGATTCAACATAACCTTCGAGTAAGTGGGGCCAGCAATCTAAGGGATAATCAGGTACCAGGCGCAATCCCATCCGGCGAATATGAAGAATTTTGAGCCCATCGCAGGTGCCTAAAATGTCTCCATAGATAGTGGGGCAGGGACCGTCGATGATTTCTTCAACAAAAAGCTCATACTTAAGGTTTGTGCTTGTCGGCGTTACCTGACCCCGGCATTTGATATGATAAATTTCATCAGGCACCGGATCAAATCGCCACCCGTCTCTTTTCAAGGTATGTCCCATGGCAGTCATATAGAATGCAAGGGTCTGGAGACAGGCCTCACTCATGAGGGTGCCGGGCATGCACGGGTCGTTTTTAAAATGACAGGTCAGATACCATGCATCCGATGGGATAATATTTTCTGCTCTGAGGTAACCACGACCCCATGGCCCGCCCCTGGGATCGAATCTGGTAATCTGATCCAAAAGCAGCATCTTGCCGGATTGAATCTTGGGTGTTTTGGAATGGGTCTCAGCCAGTTCAAAGCCCGGACCAAAGCATTCAAAGACTCGGCCTTCTGAAAAAGCTTTGACCTGATCTATGAAAAACTCCCTTCGAATGCATTCAACCACCGGTGGATCGATCACTGCCTCGTCGTCGGATTTATGCTCGCCGGTTTCGGGGTTCCAGAGGATGCCACCGGATGCCGTCAGTTCTTCATCAGAGAAAAATCCTGCCTGGGCGTTTCGCACAGACAGGCGAAGCTCACCATTGATTCTGCAGTCATATCGGAAAAAAAAGATGCGGGTATCCCCTATATTGGCGTGTCCATCTACATGAATCTGATAGCACAGAGTATCTCCCACCCGCGCTGGTTCATCGTAATACATAAGGTCGCACCCCAGCAGGCGGTAAACTCGTTTACCTTTATTTTTAAAATCCGCGCCAAGGTAAGAAACAAGGGTTAAGTCGCACTGGCCTGCTTCGACTGTAATGCCCGCGGGCATGTAAATGTCATTAAGATACCATGCACCGGCAACCACATCGGTTTCTGTCCAGATAATGCCTTTACCCATTGAACCTGGTTCTGCTTTCAGCCCGGTAATTCTGTCCGCCAAAAGAAGCGGGTATTCAGGCAGGCGTACCTGGCGGGTAAAGTCGTCCTGAATTTTAAACATTTCTCCGAACACGTCCGATATCTTGCCGGAAGCAAGGATTTCGAGCTGATCTTTGGAAAATTGTGGGCCGGTTGGTTCGATATATTCTGCATTGACAAACAAATCTTTAACCGGATCAACACGGTGATGACTTTTAACGGATGGCGCTTCCTGTGGTTTTTTGATAACCGGCTTATTGTGAATGGCTTTATACGATTGCTTCTTAAGCGGTGCCTCGGTTTTGGCAGACACAGCCGGTCTGGCCGGTGCGGCAGTATTACCGGAATCCTGATGACGGCGGGAAACTACTAACGGCGGCATTTGACCGCTCGGTTTTATGGTCGTTTTCCTGTCAATTTTTGCTGCAACATGGACCGGATCAGCGTTTTGTCGTGAGAGCGAAGGAGAGGGATCCACGGAAGTTGATGAAGGCACTTTCTGACCGGCGAGTCTTCCAAGTATTGTAATTGCGTTTTGGCGGTGATTTATGTAACTGTTTTGGACAGCAGCCTGCTGAGCAAGGAATTCCTGATGGGTTTTTGAAACAATGGCGTTTTGAGCGGCGAGATGTTTCAAAATATTGATAGTCGTTGAATTCATTGGAGTATGGTCCTTTGAAGTATCTTGTGAAGCATCCGGAATATCATCTCTATTTTCTTCCGGTTCTTCTGGATACTGATTGCCGATGCCTTGATTGGAATCTGCCTTGTGTTTTGCCTCAACACCGTCAGCTTTACCTGCACCTAAATCATAATCCTTTGCCACCGGCGTTTCTATTTCTTCCATTACAGGCGGCAACCAAGGGGCAGGTGCCATAACCTGCTTCCCATCAAAGAATCCTGGATTTTCTTTGCCCGACATCCTATCTGCATTTTCGGCGAAGTTTTTCGGCATAGTTTCACCTACAGCATTCAATAACGGTTTTTCGGGTTGTGCTGAAGAAAGTTCAGGCAGTGTTATCCGGGATGGATGCGCTTTGTAAATCCGGGTTGGTATCGGCTTGCCATTGGCCGGTTGCTGGATACCGGTATGTTTATCTGAAGATAAAAATAAGTTTTCAAACTTTATACAATCGACGGCAATTCCGGCGGATTTGAGTTGTGCAATGGCATGAATAACACTATCTATAGAAGACCGGTCGCGTTTATCCATGGAGACAGCGATATGCAATTTATCATTGAGTATCTGGTCTATCCATTGGCTGCATCTGCCGCGTGGTCCGTGTTCGACAAAGACTCTGACGCCGTCGTTGTATGCATTTTCAACCATGCGGGGGAAATCGAGCACATGTGTGGCCATATCCAGAATGGCTTGGGCTGATTTCTCGGTTGTGGGGTGATAGTGGCTGCAGGTGGCGCTAGAGTAAAACCTTACATCCGGGACGTCTTGTGTGGCGCGACGATGCAAATTACGCCATTCATCAGCGTATGTCGATAGTTCTGGGCAGTGGTTGACAATATTGTAAGATAAAGGATATGCGTGGTGTGGCCCGATTTTATCGATCACCCTTTCACAGGCGCTGCTGTCTCCTCCGATCACAAAATTGCCCGGCGCATTGATGATAATCAGATGCACGAGAGGTTCTGTATCGAGGGCCTTTTTTATCTCATCTTCCGGTGCGAGTATTCCCCAGTTTGCCCAGGAGATATTCTTTGTATTATTAGATTGCCACGCGCGTTTAACAACATTAAATTCACCGCCGATTTCATGGTCATACACACCCTTGTTTTTGAAATCAATAGCCATCTGTCCCATATCCTGCCAGGCACCCATGGCAAAGAGCGAGTTGGATTCTCCTGATGAAAATCCCATGACCGCCTGTGGTCTGAGACCGAGATATTTTTGAGTAAGGATTGCATGGATCTGTGATAAAAAGGAACTTCGCCACAGCATGACTTCCGGGGACTGGATCTCGTCGTTGTCCTGCTCAAGTATCCATCTGGCTGTATCCCGAACGTTTAACCCGTACCGTGAAATCACCTGTTCAACAACCTCCGGCATGGCCAGGAACAGATCCCTGCCCATATGAGGGTATGCCCCTGCAGGGCCTGTAAATACAAACGCGAGTTCTCCTTTAACCGGCTGACTGCAATAGTAGATACCCTTGCCGAGTGAAATATTTTTTGTGTTTCTTTTTTTTTCGAGGAGAATCTTAGCCAGTTGAGTCAACTCCTGGAGCAGCGCCTTATCTTTTGCCACGAGAACCAGGCGCGCCGGTCCGGTATCTGATTCAAAATCTTTGTCAAGATTTTCTAATACATCTTTTTGGTCGTTGCCGGAGTAGATATGGAGTCTGGGGATAGAATCTGCTAGTAAATGTCCGCAAGCGGTGTTTTTATCTTCTTTTACAATGACTGTCGCAGATTCTCCGCCAAGGGCATTGATGGTAACATTGGCCGATCTTGTGCCGGAAGACATCCAGGGGAGTGCCTTGTTATTTAGCCCGGCGGGCAAAGCTTTATAGTGGCATGCCAGAGCAGCGGTTGCGACATGAAGCAATCCTGACGCCGCATGGGCGTGGCCGGTCAGCGGCGTAATATTCTGTCCTGTTTTGTCGAGGGATAATTCGAGGGGGAAGTTCTGAAACTGATTCTGGTCCTGATCCGAATCCTGGGTCTTGTGGTTTGGATTGACCGCGTCTGTATGATTTGAAAGAAGGGCATATATCTTATCACCATCTGCTCTCGCGTCTTTTGCGCGTTTCAATATCAATGATATTGCAGCGTCTCCTGGAATTTGTCTTTGGTCGTTTAAAATTTCTTTAACTGCTGCCGTGTGTACGGTTTCACACGATATGTCCACAGCGCCAACCACAGCTGCATCAATCTCGCCGGCTGTAAGGGCACGGATCGCAAGTTCAAGACACCTGATGCCCGATAGTTCTTCGGAGGCAACCGTAAAGCTCTGTCCCTCGATATCAAACTGGCTGTTGATCCGGTTTGCAACGATGTTGGGCATGGCGCCTAAAATCGCGGATGCTTCGCGTGCCGGATTGATCTGGTCTTTGACAAGCTCAATCCAATCCTTCAGCCAATTTTTCATTTGGGGGGGTGGGGGGGTCCCCTGTAGCCAGTCACAGACAAATTGCGGGAGCCGCCAACACATGCCGGAACGGGTGACTTCGCAATCACATCCCATCCCCACAAAGACGCTGGCCCGTTTGTTGGGAAATTTGTCGACCTCGTCAAGAGCTTCCATGGTCGCTTTTAGTATGAGGAGCTGTTGCGGAAGCGTCTGATCGAGGGCTGCCGGGAAAAAACCGAGTCCCATTAGCGGCAACTCAAACGGACCTGCCGTTCCGGCCATGGTCCCATCGGCAGCTTTTGTAAGAGCAGATTTTCCGGAAAAAATGATATGGGTAAAATCATCCAAACCCGTGCCGGAAGCGACCATGGCGCCTATGCCGACCACCGCAATGTCTGTTTTATTGATCCGTTTATTTTTTTGCGCTCTTATTTTAGGCGGCTTTTTGTAAGCGCCTTTCTCGAACTCCTCTATGATTAGGTGAGCGTTGTTGCCGCCAAACCCGAAATTACTGATGCCGGCAATCCTCGGGGAGTCCGACGGCCACGGCTCTTTTTCCTTGATAAGACGAAACGGGGTATTTTTTAATTTTTCGGTGGGCTCATCCACGTGGAGCGTCGGCGGCCTGATGCCGGCCTTCATCGCAGCGGTTACTTTCAGGAGGCCTGCAACGCCTGACGCGGTGATGGGATGTCCCATATTGGACTTTATGGTGCCAATGGGAACTCCGTTTAAGCCGTCAAAGATTCGGCTGGAACTTTCTAATTCAATATCATCGCCGACCTTTGTGCCGGTGGCATGGCATTCGAGCAACGAGATTTGTGACGGGTGGATTCCCGACATCTGATATGCTTTTTGCATGGCCTTGAACTGGCCGTCCGCAGAAGGGACAAGCAGTCCGTGGCCTTTACCGTCGTTGGAAAGCCCGATTCCCCTTATTACTCCGTGGATTTTATCGCCAGCGCGAACAGCATCCTCAAGTCGCTTTAGCACGATGAATCCGCTTCCCTCAGCCGGAATTAGTCCATCGGCATTTTTATGAAACGGACGGCTTTGTCCGGTACGGCTCATGGCTTGTAAGGTGCAAAATCCAATGTGGATAATCAGCCCGTCTGCTCCCTGGACACCGCCTGCAATCATCAGATCCGTCTTTCTGTCATGGAGTTTGTCACAAGCGATTTTTATGGCAAACAGCGAAGAGGCGCATGCCGCGTCAATAGCAAATGCTCCGTTGTTCACATCTAACGCCCGGGCCACTATGTGTGCGGGAAGACCGGACATGAATCTGTTTACAGCGTGAGGTTTTTTAACTTTTGCCAGTTGCCTTGCTTTGCCGTTTAGAAAACTGCTGGTCTGGGCATCAAGCCAGATGGATTCTGCAAATTCGGACATGGTCGGTGACGGATATGAGAGGTTGCCAAAGACAATCCCTGCGTTAATCCCTTTGGCGTTCTGATATCCGGCGTCGTTTAAGGCTTCCCGGGCAGTGTGGAGCAACCAGTGTACCATGCGTCCGTAATGCATGACTTCTTCTTCAGGAATGGCAAACCCGTCTGGGCGAAACACTGATTCAAATCCCCGGACATACCCACCCTGATCACACCAGGTGATATCTCTGGTATTTGGGCCTGCTGCGGCCATGACGAGATTCGGGTCAGTCCGCCAATATCCTTCAGGTACTTTTGATAATAGATTCTTACCAGCAGCGATATTATCCCAGAGTTCTTTTGGATTCAGTGCTCCCGGCAGGACGCAGGATTGTCCGACAATGGCAATCGGTTCAAAGAACATTTTCTATCTGTTCTCCTAATCCCGGGTTGCTGTTTCAGCCAGCATGTGCATCTCCACATCACAAAACTTTGCAGCAAGTCTCCCTTTTTTATCAAAGAACGAGATGTCAGAAAGTGTCCGTTTATTTTTAATTGATTTACCATTGAGTACGCAATCGATCGGTCCGGAGATGGGGCCGTTTCGATAAGCGTAAAAAGCACCAATTTTCGTGGGCAGGGATTTTAGGTTTGCATTGTGTATACCCCATAATCTTGCGAGTTGCAACCCGCCATCAAGGGCGGCGATATCGTATTTCCAGAAACCATTTGGCCAGGACATTTTTTCTATTCCTTCGATAACCGCCGTGGCGGCGTCGCATGAAACGCCTTTTAGGGATTTAATGACTTGAAATTCCGGACCGTGAAAAAGCATATTTTTGTAAATATCTGAAACATCCCATTTCCATGATGGAAGTCCATTTGATTTTGCTTTTGTTACAGGAGTGCCGGTAAGATTTTTTTGAGTCATTTCTATGGTTGCACTGTAATTTTTAGCGTTATCGGGTCCTTTTAACTCTAAGGCAAGGGAAGATCTGTCTCCGTTTAGCTGCCGGCAGCTTATGCTGAAAAGATCATTGCCTTTGATGTAATTATCCAGTTTGATTCCACGCAGAACCCTTAGGTCCCTGCACTCAACAAAATTCATATCCGGATTGTAAAGTTCAGCCATTCTGGCAAACCATTCAATTACCATCACCACCGGGAGTACGGGCTTATTCTTTATGCGATGACTGTCGATGAAAGGATACTTTTCTTTGTTCACAATCAGGCTCAGGTTAAGTTCACGGTTTAATGGGTTGATGGCAAAAGAACCTTCCGGCGGCTTGGGGCCGATAACAACTTCAGAATTTTCTGGTGCGGCTTCGTTCACCTCTTTTACAAAGTGTTTCATTCCGACGTCA
Organism: Desulfobacterales bacterium; assembly: GCA_025453995.1. Taxonomy (GTDB): domain Bacteria; phylum Desulfobacterota; class Desulfobacteria; order Desulfobacterales; family Desulfosalsimonadaceae; genus JALOPH01. The sequence goes on along the minus strand of JALOPH010000112.1, from coordinate 2,147 downwards.
CCCGGTATCAGAGGGATGCCGGCTTCCTGAAAATGGGCTTTGAGAAGGGGAGACACCATGCCGCTGTCCCACGGCCCCCAATTTATTGATTTTACAATGCATTTATCTTTCCGAACAGCCGCTTCGGCATTCGCAACCTTGTTAAGAATCTCATTTGCCATGGCATAATCGCTTTGCCCCATATTACCGGTGCGGCCTGTAATAGAAGAGAACAGACAAATTACTTTCAGGTCGTCTTTGGCAGTGGCGTTAAGAAGTGCTTCAAGGCCCTTCACCTTGGTGTTAAAGACCCGATCGAATTGTTCTATTGTTTTTTCAGCAATTAGCTTGTCTGCAAGGACACCGGCACCATGTACAATACCCGTGATGCCGCCCCATTTTTTGCGGATGGTTTTGAGCACATTTGAAATATTGGATTCACTCGTCACGTCGGCGACGATATATTGTACATCAGAGCCGGCTTGCCGCATGGCCTCCAGATTAGATTGTATTTCCCGTGTGGAAAGTATTTTCTGTGTCTGTTTATTGAGATCCATGGGTGTAACGGTTTTTCCGTTAGTCTTTGCATCCTGCAAAAGGGCTGCTTTAATCTGTGCATCAGTTGCGGCCATTTGGCAGCACTCAGGTTCATCAGTAAGTTCAGTCCTGCCGATCAATGCAAGCCGGGGTTTGACATCATTGGCAAGCTGGATAAGTGTTTTGGCGGTAATCCCTCTGGCGCCGCCGGACGCGAGGATGACTGAATGTTCATCCAATGCATTGCCGGGTTCTCCGGCGGATTTACGATAGCTCCTGAGACGGAATCGGCTGCCGTCGGATTTGAGTCCGACTTCCAGTTCCGGTCCCCCGGTCAGGAGTTCTTTGCAGATAGAGGATGCAATCTGCATTTTTGATAAACCATTGCCGTCAATGTCGATGGCTTTGACAGATGCTTTCGGCCATTCAATGGCCGCGGTTTTAACCAGGCCGGTAAGCCCTGAAAGCCAGACACGTTTACCGGCTTGCCCTGAAAGTCCAAAATCGCCGCCGGTATTTTGAACTGTCACAAAAACGCCGCCATCGGCAGTCAGCTGGCCAGCTATTTGTTTAGCTGCCAGAAAAGCTTCCCGATTTATATCGATCGCATCCTGTTCGTTTACAATTTTACGCAGGCCACCAAGAAATATTAAACCGTCGCAATTTTCGGGAACATCTTTTACAACCGAGGCACGGATATGATTTATTTTGAGTTCTTTTGCCAGAGAAATCGCAATACCGCATTCATCATCAACAATACAGAGATGTTGTGCAAGGGTCAGCCCGGGCATTGAAAAACCCGAATAGGGAACCGGCGTTTCCCGTTACTGGTATTGAGTTGCCCAAATGAACGCTCAATAAAAGCAATAACATCGCCGAGGGTTTTAATTTCCGCCATTATGGCAGGATCGACTTCCGGCAGCCAGGGGTTTTCTTCGTTGATGGCGGAAAAGATTTCCACGCGCTTGATCGAGTCAATGCCGAGATCCAGCTCAAGGTCCATTTCCAGCGTTAAAATTTCCTTTGGATACCCGGTTTTGTCTGCCACCACGTCCAATAGCATCTCGGTGAAGTCGATAGTGTCGGGAATATCAGCCTGAGTGGTTGGAGCGGGATCAACAGCAGCCTGTTGTGACGGAGCGTTGGATGGTAACGGGGCATGCTGACCAATGAACGCAATGACATCACCAAGGGTTTTGATGTCAGCCATGACAGCGGGATCGACTTCCGGCAGCCAGGGGTTTTCTTCGTTGATGGCGGAAAAGATTTCCACGCGCTTGATCGAGTCAATGCCAAGATCCAGCTCAAGGTCCATGTCCAGCGTTAAAATTTCCTTTGGATACCCGGTTTTGTCAGCCACCACGTCCAATAGCATCTCGGTGGAGTCGATATTATTGTGAACAGCTGTTTGGTTGGCCGGTGATGGAGATGCCTGAACCGAAACGGCCTGGATTGGATCAGGTTGTGCCGGTACTGCTTGAACAGCATCAGCCGTTTTAATAAGTTCTGGCGTTGTTTCTATTTCCTCAGGTGCTAAAAATTGGGCTTTTTTTGTGGTAGCAGGAATGGATGCCGGTGTATCTTTAGGTACTGACGGTGCAGTCACTACAGGTTCCTGCGACCGGATGTCG
>JALOPH010000300.1 GCA_025453995.1 Desulfobacterales bacterium | reverse complement strand
GAAGTAGTATTGAAGAAAATCCCTCTCTTCGTAATCAATGGAACTCATCTCATGTAGAAATATTACATTTTCTCCCTATCAAATATTAATTTTTTGCGCGAAAAACAGGCGGCGATGGAACGACTGAAGTATTTTATAAAAAGATTTTTGCTGATCATACCAACGTTTATCGGCATAACCATATTATGTTTTATCATTATCCAGTTTGTTCCGGGGGGACCAGTCGAACAGGCGATCATGGCAATGAAAGGCATCGGCGCCAATGAATCAACCGGCGGCGATAAATCATTTGCGCCGATCACGGAAAAACAGCGAAAAGAAATTGAGGCATATTATGGTTTTGATCAGCCGGTTCTGAAACGATACTGGAAATGGCTGGTTTCTGACCGGATTGGCATGCAAATGCAGTCATATAAATTCCCGAATAAAACCGCGTGGCAGCTTATTAAGGAGCGTTTTAAAGTTTCGTTGATTTTCGGCATCACGGGATTCGTATTATCTTATTTAGTCTGCATCCCGCTTGGGATTTTCAAGGCGCTTCGACACGACAGCGCATTTGATCTGTTTACCAGCGCCGTTGTTTTTGTGGGATACGCCATTCCGCCGTTTGCCCTTGGCATGGTTCTGAAAATGATGCTGTGCGGAACAGTTGAAGGCATGTGGGATATATTCCCCATATCCGGGTTTCGTTCCGAGAATTTCTTTGAACTTTCTTTCATGGGGAGGGCGGGTGACGTTTTCAGGCACATGTTTCTGCCTGTATTGTGTTATGTTGTCGGAAATTTCGCGGTTCTGACGCTGCTGATGAAAAATTCACTGATTGAACAGATCAGCAAAGATTATATTCGGACTGTTCTGGCCAAAGGAGGGAGTTTCAAACGGGCCGTGTGGGGGCATGCATTTCGTAATTCGTTGATTCCGATAGCCACCGGCATGGGCGCGATCATGACTGTGATGTTCGCCGGATCAGTTATCATTGAACAGGTTTTTGAAATTCCGGGCATGGGACGATTGAGCCTTGAAGCCATTGTGGGCCGTGATTATCCGGTGTTTATGGGTATCCTTGCTTTAACATCGATTCTGGGTCTGTTGGGCAACATTTTTTCAGATTTTTTATATGTTGTTATCGATCCTCGGATTAATTTTCAGGAGATGTAGACGTTTTCGCCACAGTATCTTCCATCGTCCAAAATGACAGTCTTGTCAGAAAAATTTTACGCTGAAAAGTCCATGAGATTCATTTCCAATCCAGTGGCCATAAAACGCTTCAAGCGTTTTAAAAAAATGAAGCGCGCCTATGTTTCTCTCTGGCTGCTTGGCATCCTTTACGTGATCAGCTTGGCATCAGAATTTATATGCAACGGGGTTCCTCTATATGTTCATTTTAATGGCCGATCATACTTGCCGGTCTTGAAATTTTACGCAGAGGATGAATTTACAGGAAACGGTAGAAAAACCAGACCGGATTACAAGCGCCTCAATCAATCGCCCGCGTTTACCGATACCTCTCAGAATTATATGATCTTTCCAATCTTTCGTTACGGCCCAATGGAAATCATCGATCCTGATGAATTGGCCACAGATGAATCCGTTCGACTGAAGTTTCTTCCGGAGCCATTCATCGGGACAGCTGATGTAAAAAAAGATTTGATTGTGACAAGAGGCCTGTTTTTTGATTTTTTTGCCGAAAATGATTCGGTGAACTTGAATGAGGACGGGCTTGAAAAATTTTTCATACTTACGGATGACATTAAGGCGGCTATTGAAAGCCGTTTTAACAATGAAGCCAGTCCATATGGGGAATACGTGGTTGAGAACCGTCGCGGAAAACAGTTTAGTTTAATGCTTTCAACTTATTCGCCAAGGCTATCCCCCCCTGAGACCATCAGAATGACCTTTAAGGAGAAGGCGGGCTATGCCAAAGCTGCATCCATCATCTCGTTTAATCGAAACCTTGAACCTGTCTCCAATCTCCCGGAAATATGGAGTCACATCCAGGAAAGCGACAAGCAAATTTTAATGGCGTTTATAAAAAACCGGTTCGACCACCCGGTTGATGATTATCGTTTAACCGCGAACAACCGTAATTATATTGTTTCATTTGAGAAGAACGACATTCGTTTTCCGTTTCCGCCGGCTACGGGGCATCCTTTGGGAATCGACGGCGCCGGACGGGACGTCCTGGCCCGGATTCTTTACGGCCTTCGAATCTCCCTGACGTTCGGGCTGCTGCTGGTCGGATGCGCCATGACTCTTGGGATTGCAGCCGGCGCCATTCAGGGATTTTACGGCGGTTTGCTCGATATCACCGCTCAGCGCCTGATCGAAATCTGGAGCGCCCTTCCTTTTCTGTATATCATGATCTTAATGGGATCCGTTTATGGGCGAAGTTTTGCGCTGCTTCTTTTTTGCTACGGCATTTTTAATTGGGTGGGAATATCCTATTATATCCGTGCCGAATTCCTTAATTTACGAAAAAGGCCTTTTGTAGAAGCGGCTAAATGTCTGGGGGTCCCATCCTATAAAATTATATTCAAACATATACTTCCAAATGCGCTGGTCCCGGTGATTACTTTTTTCCCGTTTTCACTGGTCGGCGCCATTGGTTCTCTTGCGGCGCTTGATTACCTGGGTTTTGGCCTCCCGCCGCCGACACCCAGCTGGGGCGAACTTTTGTTTCAGGCGCAGGAATACCGTTGGGCATGGTGGCTGATTCTTTATCCATCGATGGCCCTGTTTACTGTTATGCTGCTGGGCGTTTTTCTCGGAGAGGGAATTCGAAATGCCTATGACCCGAAACAATACAGCCGGTTTCAATAACATGTCGTCATATTATTCCATAAATGATGCCGCATTAAAGAGCAGATCAATTCTGCTTTCTGTGAAAGGGCTTTCAGTCCGCTTTGAAACAGATGATGGAACGTTTCAAGTGGTTGATGATGTCTCTTTTGAAATTCATCAGGGCGAAAGCGTCGGTCTGGTGGGGGAATCCGGGTGCGGGAAATCGGTGACGGCCCTGAGTATCCTTCGGCTGATTCCCTCTCCTCCCGGCACGATAACAGCGGGCTCGGTCAGCTTCAACGGCGAAAATTTATTAGCGCTGTCAACGGATAAATTAAGAAAGATCCGCGGCGGGTCCGTGAGTATGATTTTTCAGGAGCCCCTGTCCGCGCTCTCTCCGCTGCATCGGATCGGGGATCAATTGGTTGAAACGATCCGGCTTCACAAGGATATGGCCTATAAAGATGCATGGGCATTTGCCGAAACCTGGCTGCGCAAGGTCGGTATTCCTGATGCCGGCAAGCGGATGTTTGCATATCCATTTGAACTTTCCGGCGGCATGCAGCAGCGGGTCATGATCGCCATGGCGTTGATGCTGTCACCCGGACTGATTATTGCAGATGAGCCGACGACAGCGCTGGACGTCACCACTCAGGCCCAGATTTTTGAATTGATTCGACACATGAGGCAAGAGGATGTCTCCATGCTCCTGATC
>JALOPH010000299.1 GCA_025453995.1 Desulfobacterales bacterium | reverse complement strand
TTCTGGCTCCTGGCTCCTGACTTCTGGATTCTTTGCTATTCAAAGTTCCTTTATCAACTGCACCATCTCTCTCACCGCCAGATCCAGTCCCACTAAAGCCGCCCGGGAAATGATGCTGTGGCCGATGGAAAATTCATCGATTTCCTTGAGTCCCGCAAAGCGTTTGATGGTTTGATAGCAGATGCCGTGGCCCGCATTGACGCCCAAATTTAAATCGCTGGCGGCCTTGGCGGCTGCAATGATGTCTGAAAACGCCTTGTCGGCTTCCGCCGGATCTTTGGCGTCGCAAAAAGCGCCCGTATGGATTTCGATCACGTCGGCTTTGATTTTTTGGGCCTGCTCAATCTGTTTGTCGTCCGGATCCACAAACAGGCTGACCCGGATGCGCCGGTCATGGAGAGCCCGGATGGCTTTTTCAAGATTTGAAGAATTTCCCATCACGTCCAGGCCGCCCTCGGTGGTGAGTTCCTGGCGTTTTTCCGGCACGAGGGTCACAAGGTCGGGCTTTACCTTTGAAGCAATTCCGATCATTTCATCGGTGGCCGCCATCTCAAGGATCATTTTGGTCATGATGGTTTTTCGCAGCAGATAGACATCCCTGTCCTGGATATGCCGGCGGTCTTCTCTTAAATGAACCACGATCCCGTCCGCGCCGGCCAGTTCCGCCAGCACTGCGGCCGCCACCGGGTCCGGATAGGCCGTTCCCCGCGCTTGCCTGAGTGTTGCGATATGGTCGATATTGACTGCCAGTCCCGCCATTTTTTTCCTCGTTAATAGAAATTTTTTAAAGAAGTCAGGAGTCAGAATCCAGAATTCAGAATATAAAAGGACTGATGCCGTATCATTCTGGCTTCTGGCTTCTGGCTCCCGGATTCACAAGTTTTTTTATCACCTCAAATAGTTCCTCAGTTTTTTCATCCATTGCCCGTTCATCATCCCCGCCGGTTTCATGGTCATACCCGAACAAATGCAATATCCCATGAATCAGCAGGAAATTGAACCTCTCCTCAAACTCAACGCCGAGGTCTTTGGCTTCCCGGGCGGCCGTGTCCACGGAAATCGCCACATCCCCCAGCAAATCGGGATTGATATCTGAAAAAATCCCGTTCCGCATGGGAAAGGCGATCACATTGGTCGGCCACGGCCGGTTCAGGTACTGCTGGTTGAGCGCCTGGATCTGGGGGTCGTCCATTATGGCAATGGAGAGTTCGCCCTCAGGACTGCCCAAGGCGTTTAAGAGGGCCTGTGCTGTCATTCGGATCTTGGGCTTCTGGAGCTTGCGCTGTGTCTGCCGGTTGTCGATCAGTATCATTTTTTTCCTTTGGCTCCTGGGGCGTTGGCTCGGGATATTCCACCCGGTGATGATAGATGCCGTTTAATATTTTATTGAAACTCCGGGCGATGCTGTGGAGGTCTTTTAATGTCAGGGGGCAGTCATCGAGCTGGTTGTCGGAAAAAATTTTATTGATGAGCTGCTGAACAAGCCCCTGGATTCTTGACGGGGTCGGGTCTTCCAGGGTTCGGGTCGCCGCCTCGACAATGTCCGCCAGCATGACCAGGGCCGTCTCCCGGGTCTGGGGTTTGGGGCCCGGATACCTGAAGTCGTCGATGTTGACGGTCTGGTCTTTTTTGAGCTTTTTGGCTTTTTCGTAAAAAAAGGAGATCAGGGTCGTGCCGTGATGCTGGACAATGGCGTCGATAATCTGCTGGCCCAGCTTTTTTTCCTTGGCGAGTTCAACTCCGTTTTTCACATGGGAGGTGAGCACCAGGCAGGACATGGAAGGCGCAATCTTGTTGTGGATGTTTTTCCCGTCCCTTTGATTTTCAATAAAATAGAGGGGGTTTTTGATCTTGCCGATGTCATGGTAATATCCGGAAGCTTTGGCCAGCAGGGGATTGGCGCCGATTTCACTGGCGGCCGCCTCCACCATGGACCCGACGATGATGGAGTGATGATAGGTGCCGGGGGCTTCCAGCATCAGCCGGCGCAGCAGCGGCTGGTCGAGATTGGAGAGTTCCTGCAGGGTGTTGTCCGTGGTGTATCCGAAGGCCATTTCCATCATGGGCGTGATCCCGGCGGTGACGATCCCGGCGCTTATGCCCCCGATAAATCCAAAGGCCCAGTCCCATATCAGTTTCATTCCGGAAAAATCCACCGTGTAAATATCAATCATGGTGGCCAGGAACATATTGAGAAGGCCGATTTTGCTCCCCGCGGTAATATAAGCCTTCCGATCGCGGCAGTTCTGGATGAGATAAGCGCCCATAATTGAATTCAACAGGAAGTAAAGGCTCAGCTCATAGCTTTTATCAAAAACGATCCCTGAAATCAGGGCCATGACAATGGCAAAAGGGAATGCGATGGTAAACCCCAGAAATTGGCAGATGGTCATGGCGCCTGCGGCCAGCGGAATCCCGTAATACAGGGATGCGGGGGTGATCGGCACCGGCGCGTCCGGCGCCAGGGTTTGCGCCAGCGAGACGGATAGCTTTAAAATCAGCACAAAGACAATGACCACGCTGCCGATGAAAAAGAGGTTCTTGTTTTGATAATAAAGAATATCCCGCTGATGTTTTAGATGAATTAAATAGGTCAGCGTCAGCATGGCAAGAATGATCAGGGCCGTTCCGATACCTTTTTCAAGCAGATGCTTTTTGGTGGTTTCTTCCTGCAGCGCCTTTAATTTGAGCCCATGGGAGAAAGTCACCCGGTCTCCTTCCCGAAGGACCATCTCGCCTTTTTTAACGGTGATGAAAATCGGCGAGATTTGGCTTTCGGCCTCCTTTTTCCGGTTTTCCGTTTCGCTCCGGTTTAGGATGATATTGGGTTGAATCAGGCGTTCGATAAAATCCACAATCAGATTCACCAGATTATAATCCATGCCCTTCAATGCCGGCTCTCCCACAATTCGGACCATGGCCTTTGCCTGGTCAAGGCCATAATAATGCTTTAGATTCTGAACAGTTATCTCAAAATCTGTGCCAACGGTCTTTAGGGTAATTCCTTTTTCCTCCTTGAGCAGGACTTCCTTGTTGGCCACCACGCCGTTGTTTAGTATCTCACTTAAAATCGAGATGATGAGATCCGATACTTTTTTTGAAAATTTTTCCTTTTCCAGTATGCCGTAGGCGCCGTCATCCACGGGGATGCCGAGGATTTTTTCAAATTCGGGTTTGATCTCCCAGGCGGTGTTTGCATTATTTTGATCCGGTGCGCCTGGGGCCGGCGTTTTCTGAGTTTCTTCTTTTTGACCTGTTTTTGGGGCGTCAATGGCGGATCTGGCCAAATTAAAGGCTTCGTTGACCTGACGGGTCAGGGCTGCCAGAAGCGATTTGTCATAGTTGTATACGGTTAATACTTCACCGCTGGCCTGACTTCGCTTTTGCGCAAGAGTCTCGGTGTCTTCAATGGTAAAATCCATGGCCGCCCGGATATTTTTATCGGCGATATCGCCGATTTTATAAGGGCTTTGGATGGTGACGATTTTAGGATAAAGAATC
>JALOPH010000298.1 GCA_025453995.1 Desulfobacterales bacterium | reverse complement strand
ATTTTTTAATCCCTGATGGGTTTGGCTTCTTCGATAAGCATGATGGGAATATCATCCCGAATTTCATACATCAACCTGCACTTGTCACATATAAGCCCATCCTGAGTGTTATTCAAATAAATCTCCCCCTTGCATTTTGGACACGCCAGAATTTTTAACAAATCATTGCTGATCGCCATGGAATCTCCTTTAATATTTACAATTTAATAGTCATTGTATAAAATCAATATGTTTTAATACTAAAAAAATACAATCGACAATAATAATCCATGCTATGACTGCAAAACAGCGGACTTGATAATTCGAGAAAGATCTTTGGAGATTGCAGTTCTGTCATAGGCCTGAACATATTTTTCGCCATTTTGCCCCAATTGCCTGTAAACAGCAATACCGTTCACCATTTTTTCAATTGCATCCTGCCATTCAGAATGGGTCATGGCAAGAAGTCCGGCGTTGCTTTCTTTTATAAATTTTTCATTGACCCCTACCGGAGAGGCAATAACCGGGAGGCCGGCTGCAAAGTACTGAAGTATTTTAAATCCGCATTTACCACGGGTGAAACGATTATCCGGCAGCGGCGAAAGGCCGATATCACATGCCACCAGGTCAGAAATCTGATTATCAAGCGACCATAAGTGTTTCTGCACACTCATGTTCTCTAAATCAAAAAATTTATCTGCAATTATACGGAGAACAACTTTCTTGTGAGTTTTGCCTATTTGCTCAAGAACAGGACTTAACTCGGCGAGATATTTCAATGTAGCCTGGCTGCCGATCCAGACCAGACGAATCTCATTCCGGCTTTTTTGCACGCCCTGTACCTGATAAGCCATAGTGTCCAGACCCGTGGGCAAAATATGAACCTGTTTACAATACCGGCGGGCATAACCGGCTAAATATTCATTGCCCGCAATCATCACATCCATCATCCTGGCGGTCCGCTTGAACAGTCTAAAATGATTTGTCAATCTGCTTTCCGGCTTTGTCGCACTGTGCATGATCGCATCATCATAATCAAAAATCATCTTCGGACAAAAACGTGAAAGAACAGCCGCATCCCAGAAATTGAGACATTTTCTTTGAATAAGAACTGCGTCATACTGCCCGGACGTTTTAAATAACTTCCACCGCTCCAAATTTTTTCGAGGCAACTGTCGGACATTACATCTGATACCTTCCTTGTCCAGAAAATCAAGATGATCCCCGACCCGAAGACGAAAGCTGGCACGTGAAAGATTATTGCTGATTATCAAAAGTTTCAATTCTTTTTTCCTTGTTTTTGCGGCCTTTTAATCACAATCTCTATGCCATTGCAAGGAATCAGACTGCACAGATGCAGTTCGTAAAACTCTTTCATGCAACGGCAACTGTTGACAAGCAGACCGAACATCTTTTTTAAGTGCCTTGAAATCCAGAAAGGGGTTTTAAAAATCAGCCTGATAGAAAGAATTTCGAGCCTTATGTCAGTGTAAAAAACAGGGACCTTTCTTTTTAACTGCTTATCAGGGTCGACAAAATAATAAAAAGAATACAATCCGAAAAATCTTTTGTGTGTATAATCGGAGTAGAAATAAGGATTGGAAAAATGCGGTACAAAAATGTAGGCTTTTCCATCGTCTTTCAATACCCGCAACATTTCACGCAAAAGACTTTCAAAGTTTTCGATATGCTCCAGTACACTTCTGCAATGCAGACTTTCAACACACCCATCCGGAAGAAACCCAAGTCCATTTTCAATGTCCGCAACAATATCGATATTTTCCAGATCGACTTTGTCGACAGTAATTACCGACGTATCCCGCCGCTTTTTGCCTGAGCCGATTTCAACGGCAATGCTCCGGCAGCTTGAAAGCCTTTTTTCAAGATCAATTTTTATTTTTGTGACCATTATCTTTTATTGACTTCCTGATCATTGGTTTAAAATCATCTTATTTCAGAGTCACTTTACAAAATCAATCGGACTTTATAACAAACAAAAAGTCAACTGGCAAAATTAATTTCCCGTTATTTGCTTTTTTCCTTGACCGGACAAATGTGAAGTGTTTAGCATGGCTTCCATCAATTTTAATCAGCATAAGGATTTAAGGCGGGATGAATTGAAAATCGCACTGATATGCCGTCATTTTACGCTGGAAAAAGGCGGCCTTGAAAAATACACTGTATTTTTAAGCCGGGCATTGCTGGGCAAAGGTCATGAAGTGCATGTGTTTGCCAATACATTTATGGATGAACCCAGCGTGGTTTTTCATCATGTGCCTGTCATCCCGCTCTCGCTGCCCGTGAAAAACCTTTCTTTTGCCTTTTTCCTGGAAAAACGCTTTCAGAGAGAAACTTTCGATATAATCCATAGCATGGAACGTACCTTCTATCAGGATATATTCAGAGTCTCCGATGGCATCAACCCGGTGCAGATGCAACAGCGATATCCCAATCCGACAATACGCCGCATTAAAGCTATCGGACCACGACGGCTGGTGTTGACATATCTTGAAAAAAAGATTTTTCTAAAGGATGGATGCCGTGCCGTTATGACGAATTCGAAACTGATCCGACAAAACATCCTTGATCATTACAAAATCAATCCTGATAAAATTTACGTTATTTATAACGGCGTAGATATAATCCGTTTTAATACTGGTAATAAAAAAACTTTCAGAGATCCTGTAAGGGCATCGCTGAATATCTTACCGGAAGAAATTGTTCTGCTTTTTATCTCAAACGATTTTAAACTCAAGCAACTTGATCTTATTCTTCGGGCTATGGCCATTTTAAAGGATTTTTTCTTCAAGCTGATAGTGATCGGTTCCGGTAATCCGGTTCCCTATCAGCAATGGGCAGAGAGGCACGGGCTTAAAAATCAGCTTTTGTTTTTGGGCCCGCAAAAAATGATTGAAAAATATTACGCGGCATCAGACATTTTTGTGCTACCGACACTTTACGATGCCTTTGCCAACGTCTGTCTCGAAGCCATGGCCAGTGGACTTCCAGTGCTGACTACGAATACCAATGGAGCTGCCGAACTTATTTCCGATGGGATTCAAGGCTATGTGCTGAAAACCTCCGGCGCTCATGAACTGGCCGACCGTCTGGTTAAAATCAGATCGGTTTCGGAAAGAACCCGTATGGGCATGGAAGCGGCGCATACAGCATCAGCCTTTACATCGGAAAACCACTTGTCGGAATTGCTGATCCTTTATGACCGAATTCGTTTCAAAAAATCCTCTTAACGTGAAAAATTTTCGAAATTCAATCAAACTTGTGCAATTCAATGACATCCTGATAAATCCGGATTATCAGGATCAACTCATGCAACTCAACCTTACTAGTTTTGATCTAGTCTGGAATTTCCGTGGAGGCGATACCTTCAAAAAAATCCCGGCACGTTCGGTCACTCGGATCGATTTTGAACAGGACGGCATTGGAAACGCTTTTTACCTAAAACGCCATAACCCTGAAAGAGTTAAGAGCAGCAGCCGATACTCATCCGGCAGGCCCATCAGCCG
>JALOPH010000297.1 GCA_025453995.1 Desulfobacterales bacterium | reverse complement strand
TGTTGCCACCTGCAATGACTGGTATGTGTCCTTGTCATATGCGGTTCGGGACCGGATGTTTGACCGCTGGTTCCGCATCATTCAGTCGCTGGTGGACCCGAAAGTGAAATTTGCGAGTTATCTGTCGGCTGAATTTCTGGTGGGACCTCATCTCGGCAATGCCCTGATCAATTTGGGTATTTACGAAAATACAAGAGAAGCATTGGACCAGCTCGGTTTGAACCTGGATGCTCTTATGGCCCAGGAGGAAGAACCGGGTCTTGGCAATGGCGGCCTGGGGAGACTTGCGGCATGTTATATGGATTCCCTTGCGTCTTTGGGGGTTCCGGCGGTGGGGTATGGCATACGGTATGAATTCGGCATTTTCGATCAGGAAATCCGGGATGGCTGGCAGGTGGAAAAAACCGATAAGTGGCTGCGGCTTGGAAACCCCTGGGAAATTCACCGGCCTGAGATTGCCCATTATGTCAATGCAGGGGGACATACTGAATCATATAATGATGATAAGGGCCGCTTTAAGGTGAGATGGATCCCGAACCGTGTGATCAAAGGCGTAGCTTATGATACGCCTATTCCCGGTTTTCAAAAAGACTCCATCAACATTTTAAGGCTCTGGAAATCGGAAGCGGTTGAATCATTTGACTTTCAGGCCTTCAATATCGGCAATTACTATAAAGCCGTCAATGAGAAAATTCTTTCAGAAACCATCAGCAAGGTGCTGTACCCAAATGATGAGCCCGAAATCGGAAAGACGCTGCGTCTCGCCCAGCAGTATTTTTTTGTCTCCTGTTCTCTCCAGGACATGATCCGCATTCACTTGATCTCGGGAAAAGAATTGGATACTTTCCACGAAAGTTTTGCCATCCAGCTCAACGATACCCATCCTTCCATAGCGGTTGCCGAACTCATGCGCCTGCTTGTTGACGAGTATGACATGGAATGGGAGCAGGCATGGGATATTACCCTTAAATCACTGGCGTATACAAATCATACGCTGCTTCCCGAGGCGCTTGAAAAATGGCCGCTTCCTTTTTTTAAAAATCTGCTTCCGCGGCACATGGAAATCATTTTTGAAATCAACCATCGGTTTTTGAATGATGTCCGTTCCCGCTTCCCGGGAGACGAGGGGATTGTTTCGCGGCTTTCAATCATTGAGGAGGGTGGTGAAAAGCATGTGCGCATGGCACATCTGGCCGCTGTGGGCAGCCACCGGATCAACGGCGTTGCCGCCCTGCACACCAAACTTTTATCAAAAACGGTTCTCAAGGATTTTTATGCATTTTGCCCCGAGCGGTTTGTCAATGTGACCAACGGTGTCACCCCTCGCCGGTGGATCATGCTTTCCAACCCCAATCTCGCCCGGCTTCTTTCCGGCGCTATCGGCGACCGCTGGATCTGTCATTTTGAGGATGAAATCAAAAATATCGAGCCGTTTGCCGATGATCCATCATTCCGGCGGAAATGGCGGGAAGTCAAGCAAACCAACAAAATTGATCTTGCCGCGCTTATTCATGAACGGACAGGCATTGTTGTCAATCCTGAATCTCTTTTTGACATACAGGTAAAGCGGATTCATGAATACAAGCGCCAGCACCTCAATGTCCTGCACATCATCACCTTATACAACCGGATCAAGAAAAATCCCGGCGCAGAGATTACTCCCCGGACGTTTATTTTCGGCGGAAAGGCGGCGCCGGGGTATGACATGGCCAAGCTGATCATCAAGTTGATCAATTCAGTGGCCGAGGTGGTCAACCAAGATCCGGATGTGGCGGGACGTCTCAAGATCTTGTTTTTGCCTGATTTTAACGTGACCAACGGCCAGAAAATCTACCCGGCGGCGGACCTCTCGGAACAGATTTCAACCGCCGGCAAGGAAGCATCCGGCACGGGCAACATGAAATTCTCCATGAACGGCGCCCTGACCATCGGGACACTGGACGGCGCCAATGTCGAGATCCGGGAGGAAGTGGGCGAAGAAAACTTTTTCCTCTTTGGTTTGACAGCGGATCAGGTCAATGACCTTAAGGGCTGTGGATATAACCCACGGATGTACTATCAAAAAAATGACCATTTGAGGGAAGCCATTGACCAGATCTACACCGGATATTTCTCACGTGATGACCGTGCGCTTTTTTCCCCTCTGGTTGACGACCTTTTATATAATGACCCTTATATGCTGATGGCAGATTACCAGTCGTACATTGACTGCCAGGATCAGGCCGCTGCCGCTTATCGGGATCAGGAGAGATGGACCCGCATGTCGATTTTAAATGTGGCCCGTATGGGAAAATTTTCCTCCGACCGATCCATCCGGGAGTATTGCAGGGGTATCTGGGGGATTAAGATTGGAGAAAAATAATTTTTGGCTTTAAACAGTTGTATCCTGAGATGGAAAACCTGAAAAACACATATAAAAATTTATAAAGGAGAAAACCTATGCCAAAAATTGCGCATATGATCATTCATTTCATGGACGGCACCAAAATCGTGTTTAAATATCCCAAGCTCACGGACAAGGAAGCTTCCACCATCGCTTCCAAAGTCAAAAAGGCGCTTGACCAGGACAAGATCGTTGTTCAGACTTATGACAGCATGATCGTCATGCCGGTGTCCAACATCAAATACATCCAGGTGACGCCGCCGCCGGATGCATTGCCGGACGGGATTTTAAAGAACGCTGAAATCGTTGAATAATTGTGGACTCAAAGAATATAGTAGGATTCAATTAAAGGAGCAGAAAATGTTTAACCATCAACAACGGTCCCCTGCAGTTGGCCGGGCCATATATCCGCTGTTATTGAATTTATTTTCGTCCATCCTGATTCTGGCCCTGTTCATTGGATGCAAGGCGAAAGAAACAGCTGCCCCTCCGGCGCCCATCGTGGAAGTGGCCGAAGCCTTCAGCACCAGCGTCCCCATGTCCACTGAATTTATCGGTCAGCTGGATTCACCCCAGAACGTGGAAGTTCGGGCTCGTGTGGAGGCGTTTGTGGACAAGGTGCTGTTTACCGAAGGCGCTGAGGTGAAGTCAGGAGATCCGCTGTTTGAACTCGACAGCAAACCTTTTCAGGAAGAACTTGCCGCAGCCCAGGGCGTGCTGGCTGAAGCCAAGGCGGCTTTGAATAAATATGAAAAAGATGTCGCGCGTCTTACGCCCCTTGCCCAGAAACGCGCCATTCCCCAACAGGATTTGGACAATGCCATCGCATCGGTTGAGGTTGGAAAAGCAAACGTGCTCTCGGCCAAAGCCAGGGTGGAATCGGCAAAAATCGACCTTAGCTACTGTGATATGCGGGCACCCATCAGCGGTTTGATCGGCGCCAAACAGGTGTCCGTGGGGGAACTGGTGGGCAAGGGGGAACCCACGCTCATGGCAACCATTTCCATGCTTGATCCTGCAATATCAGTGAGGTTCAGTATCTCCGCTCAGAAAACGAAGCCCGCCGCACGGGATTCAGCATTCCGGATTTGCCGGTTTCTCTGATAATGGGGGACGGCACGATGCATGCCGAAAAAGGGAAATTTGTCTTTATCGATCGCGCTGTAGATGCCAAAACCGGAACGCTTCGCGTGCGTGCGGAGTTCCCCAATCCCAATAAAATACTTCGTCCGGGGATGTTTGCCCGAATTAAAGTAGACTTGGGCACCCGACCGGACAGCATTCTGGTGCCGGAGCGGGCAGTTGCTGAACTTCAGGGAAAAAATTTCGTGTGGATCATTGATGCCGACAACAAGGCGACCCAGCGCGCTGTCAAGGTGGGCCAAGGAATTGACGGCAAATTGTTGATCCTTGATGGCATTAAACCCGGAGAGCTATTTGTGGTGGAAGGCTTGCAGAAAGTCCGGGAAGGCGCATTAGTACAACCCAAAACTGTAGAACCCAAAGGCCAGGTTTCACCCCAACAATCCCAGACCTCGAAATCGGAAAAGGAGTAACGCCATGGCCGACTTCTTTATCCGGCGACCCATTGTCGCAATGGTCATCGCCATACTGACAGTGATCGTCGGGTTGATCACCCTTAAAGGATTGCCTATTTCCGAATATCCATCCGTGAGTCCCACCATGATCCAGGTAACATCCACCTATCGTGGCGCGGCTGCTGAATCGGTCATGGAATCTGTCGCCACCCCCATTGAGTCCAAGGTCAACGGTGTGGACAAGCTCCTTTACATGCAATCCTTCAACTCCAATGACGGCAAACTTACATTAAACGTCTATTTTGATGTGGGCACAGACGTCGATATCATGCAGGTCAACACCCAGAACCGTGTGGGCCAGGCCGAGGCCCAGCTGCCGGATGCGGTCAAGAAGGAGGGTGTGGTGGTCAACCGTTCCAGTCCGGACATCCTAATGGTGGTTGCGCTGTCATCTCCGAAGGGTACTTATGACGCTATTTTTCTTGGTAATTATTGCGACATCAACCTGGTGGACGCCATCAAGCGCGTGCGCGGTGTGGGAGACGTAAAAAATTTTACAGCCCAGGATTATTCCATGAGAATCTGGCTGAAACCTGACAAGCTCGCTTCTTTAGGCATTACGCCTCAGGATATCTCAAACGCTATCAAAGAGCAGAATGCCCAGTCTCCATCCGGCCGCATCGGCGCGGAACCCGCACCGCCAGGACAGGAGAGTCAGTTTAATGTGCGGACCCTTGGCTTGTTGAAGGACCCAAAGGAATTTGAAGATATTATTATCCGGTCAAACCCGGACGGTTCTCAGGTAAAAATTAAAGATGTTGGCCGGGTAGAGCTTGGCGCACAGACCTACGACTTAAGAGCGCGGTTGAATCAATCCCCAGCAGGAGCCATCGGTATTTATCTGGCGCCCGGTGCTAATGCCCTTGAAACAGCCGATAACGTGAAGAAGATCCTTGCGGCGGCGAAGGAACGGTTCCCGGCGGATATGGATTACGACATCACGTTGGACACTACTCTGCCCGTCAAGGCCTCAATGGAAGAAATTATAAAAACACTTGAAGAAGCAGTTTTTCTGGTTCTCCTGGTGGTGTATATTTTCCTTCAGAGCTTCCGTGCAACCATAATCCCCATGTGCACCGTGCCGGTTTCTCTGCTGGGCGCTTTCATCATGTTTCCGGTGCTGGGTTTTAGCGTCAACGTGCTGACCATGTTCGGCCTGGTGCTGGCCATCGGCATCGTGGTGGATGACGCCATCGTGGTGGTTGAGGCGGTTCAACACCATATTGAGCATGGCATGACGCCTGTGGAGGCCACACGCCAGGCCATGAAGGAAGTGTCAGGACCGGTGGTGGCCATCGGCCTTGTCCTCTGCGCCGTATTTGTTCCAGTTGCGGGAATGGGAGGCGTGACAGGACAGCTTTATAAACAGTTTGCGCTCACCATAGCCGTGGCGGTGGTTTTTTCCGTCATCAATGCCCTGACATTAAGCCCGGCGCTGTCCGCCATGCTGCTTAAAAAGCCGACCCCGGGTCGCGGACCCATTGCAATTTTTTTTAAGGGGTTCAATAAATTGTTTGACTGGTTGAGCAATCGGTATGGCAACATCGTTGGAGGATTGGCCCGCAAAGCCACCCGTTCCATGCTGCTGCTGGTCGCTGTAGTCGTCGGCATATGGATGATCAGCAAGGTCGTGCCCGGCGGCTTCATACCGGATGAGGATAAGGGTTATCTCTTTGTGGCCTTAGAACTTCCTGAAGGCTCATCGCTTCAAAGATCCGATGAAGTCCTGAAGCAGGTGGAAGATATCGT
>JALOPH010000111.1 GCA_025453995.1 Desulfobacterales bacterium | reverse complement strand
TTTATGATCCGAGCGCTCAAACATGTTTAGCCCGATGATCTTCTCTCTTGCCCCTCCCATCATTTCAGGGGCCCGGGGGTTGCAGTCCACAATCACGCCTTCGGTATTATAATAGAATAGAGCCGCCGGGGTGGAATCAAATATCTGGCGGTATCTGGCCTCGCTGTCCCGCAATGCGCCCTCTGCAATCTTCCGGTCATGGATGTCCAATGTAAAAACTGCAATCCGGTTTACATGGCCATGTTCATCAAAAATCGGATAGAAATTAGTCCAGACATGCCGCCCGTATCGAAAGTCTTCAAAACTGACCATTTTTCCGGAGCGAGCCACTTCGGTCAACTTTGCTTTTCGGAATTTCGCCACATCTTCGGGTAGAAAATCAAAGGCATTTTTTCCCCGAATCTGATCTGCCGTCGAGCGGAGCCGCTGGGCGGCAGTCTGGTTTACTGCAAGGACAATGCCTTCCGGGTCTACCAGAAGAACGGACTCGTTGATCGCGTCAAAAACAGATTTCAGATTTTGCTCGCTTATCTTCAGGGATTCTTCCATTGTTTTGCGGTCATAAATGTCCTGGGAAAAAACCGCAACGCGGTCGACAATCCCTTTCTCGCTAAATATCGGATAAATGGAATGCCAGAAATATCTTCCAGGCCTTGCATCTTCAAATTGGACTTCTTTTCCCGTGCAAAAGACTTGGTCAATTTTTTCCTTACGCGATCGCGCAATATCTTCCGGCAAAAAATCATAGGCGACCTTTCCGATCATGCCAGGAACTGTCGAATTCAGTCTTTCCGCCGTTGTCTTATTCAATTCAAGGATGACGCCTTCACGATTCAATACAAAAACAGATTCTGTAACAGCATCAAACAGGGTTGCCAGGTTCTTCTGACTTTCTTTTAAGGATTGTTGAGCTTGATGAGATTCAGCGATATCTTCCACCAGGCAGATGCCGCCTGTAACATTATTGTATTCATCCAGAGTTGGCACAAAATGTCCCCTGGTAATGCTTTCCTTTCCGGAGATTTCAGATATGTGGCTTCCCTCAAAAAAACCGTTCCTGCCGCAGAGGGATTCTTTGAGCGCATTGACTATTTCCGGATTTTTCAAGTTCTCTGCAACCGGATAGCCGATTGTTTTATCTCTGGGATATCCGGTGATGGATTCAAATTGTGGATTGATTTGCGTCACCACACCGTTTTTATCATAGTGAATGATTCCCACGGGCACAGAGTTGAAAATCAGACGGTATTTGGCCTCGCTTTCCCTCAGGGCCGTTTCCGCTTTTTTGCGCTCCGTTACATCCCGGACAATGCCCTGAATCGAGGTGACTTTCCCGTCTTTTATGATGGGAGCCATCGACACCTCGATGAATATGGTATGGCCGTCTTTTCGCACCGCTGTCAGCGCCTCGGCGCCCACTCGCTCTCCGGAGGCCGCGCGCGCAAACAATTGTGATGCTTTGGGCAGTTCGGATGAGGTGAAATATTTGCCAAACCCCTTTCCCAGGGATTCTTCCGGAGGATAGCCGAAAATCCTTTCCTTGGCCGGAGAAACATAGGAAAAATTTCCGTCCAGTTCCAGCATGAAGATTTCATCCACGCTTGACTCCGCCAGCAGCCGGAATTTCTTTTCGCTTTCCTTCAGCAAATTCTCATACCTGATTCTTTCTGAGATATCGCGAATGGTTCCCTGAATCCCGACAACCTGGTCATTGTGTCTGATGGGCGCAAAAGATGCTTCTATATTGGCCGATGTCCCATCTTTTCGGGTCGCGATCAGATCCTGTGTTCTGATGCTGGCGCCGGAAATGACTTTCTGGAATATTTCCATGGCCAGCGGTATCTGGGATTCTGGGAAATACCGTATAAAATTGGTGCCGGCAATTTCATCCACCGTATATCCGGCAATTTCAAGAATGCTTGGAGACGCGTAGAGGATGTTGCCATTTTTATTAATTTGAAAAATAGTATCAATGCTTGTCTGGGCCATGCCTCGAAACTTCTCCTCACTCAGTCTCAAGGCTTCTTCAGCCTGCCGGTGTTCGGTCACATCCCTGGCAATTCCCCTAAACCCGGCCGGCAAACCGTCCGACCCCTTCATCAGTGATACGGACACATTGATGTACCGTTTTGTGCCTTCTTTTGAAATAATGCTGATATCCAGGTCCCTGGATGCTTCCCCTGTTAAAAAGACCCGGTTGAATGTCTGGTAGATTCCCCGGGAAGTTTCATCACTCATGAAATAGCGGTTGTTCATGCCCGTCAATTCGTCCCTCGAATATCCGAGTATCCGGCAGAGCGCGTCGTTAAAAAAGACCAGATTGCCGGCAAGGTCCACTTCGTAGTAACCATCTTCAATAGCATCGAGTATGCTCCTGTATTTTTCCTCGCTTTTGAGGATGCGTTCTTCAGCCTGCTTAATGGAGGTGATGTCGCTGGCGATCTCTATGACGCCCAAAAGCCCGCCGCCGGCATCCTTAACCGGGTAGCTCTTTAAATGCCTGTAAATTCCGTCGGCCGTAAAAATCTGAACTTCATGCTTGGCTCCGGTTTCAAATGTCTTTAACGCCGGGCAATATTCGCAGGGTTCATCGATTCCCCAGTACATTTTATGGCACTTCAAGCCGGCGTATTGATCGTTTGACATGCCGGCTATATTCATGGCCGGTTTGTTGGCCCAGCGGACAGCCAGGTCCGGGCCTTCAAAATAGACCATGGGGTCTGTAATGCTGTCCATAATGGCTTCTTTTTCGATTTGACTTCTGCTCAATGCCTGGGCCATGACTTTGCGGTCCGACGCCATGAACCGTATCACCAGGAAAATGGAAAGAAAAAGGGCGACAATCCCGGAAAACACGATCAGAAAATTTTGCCGGTTCGCTTGTGTGAGCATTGCATGGTATGCGCTGACAGGAATGGCCACAGCATCCATGCCCACCACAGCGCCCACGGGCAGATGAAATGATTTTTCATCCCCGTAAATCTCGATCAGTTTGCGCGGCGCATCCGCGGGATCGCCGTGGCATCTCAGGCAGCTCTCCTCCATGCGCATGGCCTGGGCATGGACAATGTATTGGGTGCCGCCGATGTCGATGACGCGCCGCACTGAATCGGATTGGGGATTTTGATTGAAATATCTTATGAGTTCGATTTCATCCGGGCCGGCTTGATTGATGGGATTTCGGGGGTTTTCGGATGAAAACTTGATGGTCACATCCGAAAAACGGTTCTGAACCATTTTAAAAATTTCCCTCGAAATATAGCTTGAAGACATGGCCTTTGGGATAAAATCCCCCTCCGGGAGGGTTTCAAGGAGGATGGGACGAATGATCTCGGATGCATACGCGCGGATGGAGAGGTCAAAATTCAGCGCCATGTCGAGCTGTTGATAAAACAGCCTGTTCAGATGCTCGGTTTCATTAATATGCGTCCGATACAGCAGCACTGAAGTGAACACGGCGACCAGAAAACCGATGGCAAGGATGAGGCGAAAGCGAATTCTTTTCATGGAATGGCTCCATATTCCGGGTAGGCCGGAATGAAAATTCGATGGTATCTTGTAATGTTGCTCATAACGGGCGGGGATAAACCCCTGCCGTTAAAAGATTTTGATCCCGCTTTGTGGTATTTTTACAGAAAGTAACTTTTTTACCACGTACTCGTACTCCTGCTCGTACTCGTACTCTGTTTTTAGATATCGATTAGGAGTACGAGTACGAGAACCGTCCGTCCAAAACCGGACTGAGTACGACAAGTTCCTTAAAAGATTTAAAGTGCCGCAAAAAATTAATTAAATGTCGAATATCGAACAAGGATTTAAGAACCGCAGAAGTGAAGACCTTGCTTCGATATTCGAGATTCCTTTTTCATTATTCTGCGGTTCAAAAATAATTTTTTTTACAAATCAAGGCTCACATCCCGGCCCACGGTCGTGCTTTGAAGTTTCAGCCCGAACAGGGATGCGGCCGTCACCCCCAGATCCCCGATGCGCAGCGCCCGGCTGCTGGTCCCGGACCGGCCGCCCGGAACGGATATGGCCGCCACAATGGGAAGGGTGTCGATGGAACCGTGCCCGCCGTTGTATACCCGAAACGCAGGCGTCCAGGTCGGCACCTTGATCCCCACATTGGGGATATGACCGTTGTAGACCGGAATCTGCCAGCCGTTTTTGGCAAGGATGATCAGATCCGGCCATATCATGGAACGTTCCTTATCCGTATCCACATAATAAGAATGATACAGTTCACCGGGCATACACACCCCGTAAAGCCCGTGCTTCATCTCCTTTCGGTCAAGGACCCACCAGGGACATTCCATCTGGTTGGTCTGGGGGTTGAGCGCCTGGTGTGATTTCAGGACGGATTTGGCTTCCGCCACTTTGTCCTTCTTGTCTCTGAAATAGAGCACGCCGTAACTGCTGACGCTGAAGGCATATACATCGTCGCTGCTTGCCACGCGATATTTTGAAAGTATCCCCATCACATCGGTGGACATGAAATCACTGGTATAAATATGATTCTCCGCGCTGTGATCGGACAGTAGGACCACCACGGAATGGTCGAGCACCCCCAGGTCGTCGAACCCGCGCATCAGGCGGCCGAACTGGACATCCACATCCCGGATCACGTCTAACGCGGCTTCCCGGAAAAGAAGTCGGTTCCGGCTGCTGACCAGTTTATACGCCGGTTTGTCCGCGCAAGTTTCCGGCAGGGGGGGCGGCGTTTCGGTGGGAATAAATTCCGAAACATCCCAGCCGCTGCCGATACAGTGACCGGCATCGTCGCACTGGGCCAACAGAATATAAGCCATATCCGGATTTTCCCGCCTGAATACCTCAAGGGTGGATTCCACAATCCACTGGTCATGGGGAAAATGATTGGAAAACCGCTCCATCTGAAGCGTCAGCAGGCTCTTCTGGCCGCAATAGAGACGGCTCATGGTCTTGCTGGGCGAAAAATGGTTTAAGAATCCGTCGGATTTATATTCAGCCTGATTGAAAAAATGCAGGCGCGTGGACTCCGGGTCGCACGCCGCGTCCGTGTCGGTGGAAGGATCGGCAAAACGTTCTTTTTCCGGAGGCTTAAGATAGGCGGGGTGGGACGGACCGGTCACCAGCAGGTCAACGCCGGATGACGCGCCGGGCTGTCGGAACATCTCGGCCACCCATTCCTTGCCGGAGATCATGAATGTCTTTGAATTGGGCCAGGCTCGCTTCCAGGCGGCAAACATCGTATCCACAGGCCGGCCCTGGTCATCCCTGGCAAACGACATATTCGTATGGGTGACTATCGGTTTTCCGTTGCTCTTCCAGCCTGTGGGCTGGGCCCAGACGCCGATAATGCCGTTCTGGCCGGAGTTCCCGCCGGAGATGGCATTGAGGTGGTTCATGTCCGTGGCCGCCGGCAGATAGCATTTGGCGTTTGGATACCACATGGCCCTTCTCAAAAATTCCCGGATGTTGGGCATGAGCCAGTTCCCGTCGCTCCCCCCGGGCATGCCGTCGGCATCGAGCTCCAGATATTTGGGATGAAGGGCGTCAATGGCCACATAGATCAGTTTCCGGGGAGGGCCTGCCAGGGTCGCCGGTTCCTTGGCGGCAAATGCGCTTTTCCAGCCCAGGGGGCCAGCTAAGGCTCCCCCGCCGATGACGGCGGCCATTTTTTTCAGAAAAGTCCTCCGGTCCAGAGTATGTTTTTTCGTAGGCTTTTTGGTCATATTATCATCTCCAATAAGATGGGTTCGAAATGAAACATGGCGAGGCAAAATAATATGATAAATCTTCCCGGCAATCAATAATAAACCCAATTCAAACTAAAACCCCTGCCGGTTGGCAGGGGTTTTAGTTTGAATTGTATGACGGACTTTAAAATCTCCGTCATTTCTTGACGGATTTCACAAAATCGGCAAACGCGGATCGGGTGTCGTATTTGAATTGATAGCCGGTTTCCTTCCGGAGTTTTTCTGAGCTGGCAATCCAGGGGTTGACCGCTGATTTCAAAACCGGTGACGGGAATTTAGTAATAATCCTTAGCCGTAGGAACCAGGCTAAGTTGTTTAACGGATAAATGATCGACCACGGCAGCGGGATTGGGATATTTCCCAGGGAACGAATCATCTCCTGAAATGTCATGGCACCCTCACCTGAGACATTAAATATGCCGGGGATGCGTTTTTCCAATAATAAGGACATGACATTGATCAGATCTTTGCTGTGGACAAACTGACAGGACATGACGTTTGCGGGAATGACCACCAACTTCCTAAGCAAAAGTTCAGTGATGAAATTGTTGAACCCCGGACCGATTACAATACAGGGCCGGACAATGGTGACAGTTATGCCGGGATTTTCGGCCATGAAGTCGTGCATAATGGCCTCGATCTCTTTTTTGTTTTTGGAGTAGATAAAATCATCGTTCCCTCTGAGGGGGCTGTTCTCGGTGAGAGGCTGATCGTTGTCCGGATGGAATCCATAGGCGGTGGTGGAGCTGGTATAGAGGATCTGTTTGACGCCAAATTTTGCCGATGCTTTTATAATATTGCGTGTGCCGTTTTTGTTGATATCCTCCATGAGACGTTTGTCATGGATGGGTGCAAAAACATACGCCGTGTGAACAACCGTATCGATTCGTTCACTTTTGAAGATGTCATCCATGGACTGACGCACATCCCGGATGTCAAACTTGCATTTGGGATATTTGCGTGAGGGTTCCTTGATGTCAGTCCCGACAATGGTTTCCACCCAGTCTTTTTGTGAAAGCGCTTCAATGAGACTGCTGCCTATATTCCCGGCGGCGCCGGTTACAAGAATATTCATAATGTTTTCTTATTCCCCATCTATAAATTCAAACAACAAGTCTTTAATTCAAAAAATTCTTTTTGAAATTAAGAATTTATCCGAGCTTTATCACGTATCTTTCTAAAATCCATACGGGTCAGTTTTAGCACTAACTTTGGGCTGATACGAACAAGCCACCACAGCACCCAGGCTAAACCTGTAACGGGAATGATCAGTTTATTTTTTGACACACCTTTTAAAATTCTCCGGGCACATTCTTCCGGAGAAATTGAAAACTTTTCAAATGGAGCCAGAGATTTGAGCATTTCCTCCCGGTCAATATTTACCACAGGGCTTACATCAAAAATTGGTGTGCGGATAAAACCGGGACAGATCACACTAACCTTTACACCCAGATCAGAGCCTTCGAGCCATAAACACTTGGAAAGTCCCAGTACCGCAAACTTACTTGTGACATAGGAAGACGTTGCTGGAAACGCCGTCATACCTTCGATGGATGACAAGTTGATGATGTGGCCAAAACCCTGCTTAACCATAATCTTGTAAGCCTCAATCGACCCGTAAACGACCCCGTTGAGATTTACATCCAATACTTTCATCCAGTCTTCCACGCTCAGGTCACGAATCTCTCCGGCAATGGCAATCCCCGCATTGTTAAACAGATAATCAAGCTTTCCTTCTTTGGCTGCCGTATCCTCAATCACTTTCTTGAATGTTTCATGATTTGTTACATCGAGCTTGAATCCCTGAACTGGAAATTTCGTTCCCATAATCCCGGCAATGGCCTGCTGGAGCATCTCTTCATTAACATCAGCAGCAATTACCTTTGCTCCTCGGGCCGCCAATTCCTGGCTCAAAGCCTTTCCGATTCCTGATGCTGCTCCGGTTACAAGTGCAACTTTATCTTCAAAAATATTCATCATAAATCCCCTTGTTGATGAATGTTCATTTTCAATGTCCTTGAACATTTAAACTATTTGAAAAGATAGCTCTTCTTAATACAAACCTATTTCTGCTTTGGTGAAATGGTCAGCGTCTTAACTATAAATCGCCTTACAAAAGCAAATGGTAACAGCCAGAAAAGAAAAGCCAGGGGGATAGTGGCACCGATCAGCCAATGTATTTTTTTCCGATGTGCCGCTTTCCAGACCGTTTTGGCCACCCATTTCGGCCCCATGAAAACTCCCATAACCTTGATGGAAAACACATCTTCGGGCACATCCAACAGCGGCGTTTTGACATAGGGCGGCTTGATGTCGCAGACGTGGATGCCGTAACGGCCGAGTTCGATGTTCAGCGCCTCGGTCATGGCCGACAGGGCGTGCTTGGTGGCGGAATAAACAGACAAGTCCGGTATGCCATAGATCGAGGAGGCCGATGACATATTGATGATCCGGGAACCAGGAGTGGCCTTGAGATGCCTAAGCGCGTAATAAATACAATTCAGGCAGCCCTTGAAGTTTACATCCACAATCCTGTGATGGGTTTTAATGTCCACATTTTCATACAATCCGAATTTGAGAATCCCCGCGTTATTTAACAAAACATCCAGCTTTCCCTCTGTTTTTGAGGCAAAAGACTCTATGCCGCTTTGAACGCTCTCCGGATCGATGACATCCATGAATCCCGTGAAACAATTATTTTTGCCGATCTCGGCTTCCAGTGTTTTCAAGCCTGATTCATTGACATCAAAAGCCCCCACAAACCAGCCGTTTTTGGCAAACAGCAGGGCTGTCTCCCGGCCGATCCCCGACGCCGCGCCCGTGATCAAAATGGTCTTTTTGTCCATCAAGATACCCCCGATTTTTTGTATGTGTTTAGAAATTCGATGAAAAGAATTGCAAAAACCAGATCCACAATGCCGGGTCCCACCAAAATCAGGGGCACTTCGCCAACCATCCATGCCCATAGGAAAGCCACGAAAACGAAAAGTTTCCCAAGGATCCCCATTTTGACGATGCCGTGATTCTGATGAATATCCTGAGAAACCCAGAAATAACCGATGCCATAAACAAATGCGAGCCCGAGGAACATCATAAAAAACACCACATAATCTGGAAGCGCCATGCCGAACAAAGGAAAAAGAATTTTATATCCCAGCGCAAACGGCACTGTCGCCGACCAGTTCCAGATCGCCCCGATCAAAAACATCTTTTTGTAATAATTTTCTTTTGGCATGATCGTTCCTCCCTAATATAATTTCTCACCAGGTTTTATGTCTCCCAGCCACCGTTCAAAGGTCGTATTATAAAGGGTCCACACCATGAAGTTGGATATCCCCCATCTCACTGAAAGCGCATTCTCCGGGCATCCTGTCATGCACCGGTAGCATCGGATGCAGGTCTTGGCAATCTCGGGTTTAGGATTAAGCGTCAAGCTGTGAGTCGGGCACTCGTGGACGCACCATTTGCATTCGGTGCATTTTTGGGGATCGGCTTTGGGTTTGGGCATTAAAAACCGCACCAAAGGGTCTTTTAAGATTGCGCCGATGATATTGTAAAAACCCAAACCATGCTTGAACGCATCCGGACGGCTATCGGCTAAAGCTCCCGGAATTCCGGATGATAGATGAACTAAAACCGATTTGGCGAAACTCCTGGCGCGCGACAAATCCCGTGAATCCGGCCGGTTGGGAAAACGGTTCACCAGACAGGGGACCGGATGGAAACAGGTCCCCCGGCAAAGGAACCCGCCGATCACATCCGCACCCCTGATCATCAAAGGTTTTGAAAGATCATACAAAACCCGGCCAGGTCCGCCACCCGATGTGGAAAATACAAAGGCCTTTTTGCCGTTAAGGAGGGGGAGATCTTTTAAAAATTCCCTCACCGGCGTGGGCGCCTGACTTTCAAAAGACGGCGCGCCCAAACCGATAAGGTCAGCGGATGAAAAATCCTCATGGATTAATTTATTAAATCCGATATTGCGAACCGCGTGGCCGGCGGCCTTGAAGACCTCACCCATGGCCTTGCCAACCTTACGGGTGTTCCCGGTCTGAGAGAAACAAACGATGTTGATTTGCATTTTTTCCTCTCCTTTGTTGGTGATATGGATTACAGAGTCCTAATCGGGCAGGCGCTCGGGCCTGCCCCTGCAGAACAGGCCCTTGATTTCAATCGTAGGGGCAACCCCCTGTGGTCGCCCGATTCCCGATATCCGCCTTACTGAATTCTGTACAAAACGGGATTGGCTTTTTTATTGACAATTACCAATTGACAATTGACAGTTCACAATTAGTTTTTGGGTCTTATCTTTGTCAAAAAAAAATTGTCAATTGTGAATTATGAATTGAGAATTGTGAATGAATATCTGATGAATTGTGCTTGATTTCATGGTCTTTGCAAAACAATGAATCAGATAACCTTTGCCTCTTCTTTGAGCAGTTTCACCAGTTGATTGACATCCTCCACAATCCGGCCGCCCTGGCGCTGGGGCGGCTCGGACAGGGCGGTGACCACCACCTTGGGCGTCATGTCCACACCCAGGTCAGCGGGCGTCATCTGCTTGATCTCCTTTTTCTTGGCTTTCATGATGGCCGGCAGCGCGGGGTACCTGGGTTCGTTGAGCCGCAGATCCGCGCTGATTATGCCCGGAAGATCCATCTCAACCACTTCGATGCCGCCGTCCACTTCCCGCTCCACCACCGCCTTGATTCCGTCGATGGTCACCCTGGAAGCAAAACATGCCTGGCCCCAGCCCAGATATTCCGCCAGAAGCTGGGCCACCTGGTTGTCATCCACATCAATGGCCTGCTTGCCCAGCATCACCAGATCCGGCTTTTCCTT
>JALOPH010000006.1 GCA_025453995.1 Desulfobacterales bacterium | reverse complement strand
TTGCGGGATATTGATCTTCATGGGGCAGACATAGACGCACCGGGTGCACATGGAGCACATCCACACCCAGGGCGTGCTCATGATCTCTTCATCCATGCCGAGCGCGGCCATGCGCAAGAACTTTCTCGGGTCCATGTTCTCAAGTCCGGTCGCCGGACAACCCGACGAACAGGCGCCGCAGGTAAGGCAAAGGTTCAAATTGCCGCCTTCAGGCAGCAAACCCTTGACCTTATCCATAAAAATACTTTTTCTTTTTCCACCAAGTTTGATTGCTGGTTCACCCATATACACAATCCTCCATTTTAATATCCAAAAGAGAGAATCAATTTCTTCTGGAATGACCTAAAATAAAAAAATAGACCAGTATCTGTATCCCAGTCTGATTAAAAATCAAGTTTCTTTTTTTACCCATTCTTTTTAATATGTCAATAATAAAACATACCCGTAAACCATCCCTTGACTTCAGTGTGAAAAATTCTTAAGTAAAAAATTCAAATCAGCGCGCATCCCGTCGCTGAACCCTTTGATGCTCATTAATTATTATCTATTTGTATTTGTTTGAATTTTTTATGAAAGACAAAATCAGGCGAATTGTTTTGTCGGCAGCTCAGGCAGCCTATGACCAGGGGGATCTGGCCACCGATCAGTTTGCGCCCTTTCAAATCACGGAGCCCAAGGCCAGCGCCCACGGCGACCTGGCGACTAACTTTGCCATGGTCAGCGCCGGAGTCCAGAAAATGGCGCCGAAAAAAATCGCCGAGGCTGTTCTGCGGCACATCCAGGACCCTGATCATATTATTGCCAGATCTGAAATTGCCGGGCCCGGATTCATCAATTTTTTCATCACCCCGGCGGCCTGGCATCCGAGCCTGGCTGAAATTTTCCAGAAAGACCATCATTACGGAGAAAGCAACCTGGGGGGCGGCCAGAGGATTCAGGTTGAATTTGTCAGTGCCAACCCCACCGGCCCCCTTCACGTGGGGCATGGCAGAGGCGCCGTGGTGGGCGATGCGGTGGCTGCGATCCTTTCTTTCTGCGGATACGATGTTCACCGGGAGTATTATATCAATGATTCCGGCAGGCAGATCCATACCTTAGGCCGATCGGTGCTGTATCGTTGCATGCAGATTTCCGGGAAACCTGTAGATTTCCCGGAAGAATGCTACCAGGGCGACTATGTCTATGATCTGGCCAAAGAGATTCTCAAAGAAAAAGGCGGCCGGCTGACGACCGTCGCAGAGGACGAGGCAGTCGCTTATTGCGCAGAATATGCCGCCGGAAAGATTCTGACTGTTATCCGTCAAGACTTAGACGTGCTGGGCATATCCTTTGACAACTGGTTCAGCGAAAAACACCTGTATGATTCCGGCAAGGTGGATGCAGTGATCCAATACTTTCAGCAAAAGAATCTGATATATGAAAACGACGGGGCCCTGTGGTTTAAAACATCAGCATTCGGCGATGAAAAAGACCGGGTGGTCGTCCGGGGAAACGGACAGACAACCTATTTCGCCTCCGACATCGCTTATCACAAGGATAAGCTGGACCGGGGGTTTGAAAAGATCATCGATGTCTGGGGTGCGGATCATCACGGTTATATTCCGCGCATCCGGGCTTCCATACAGGCTGCGGGAAAGGATGAAAACCAATTTGTCGTGATACTCACCCAGCTGGTCAACTTGTTGAGGGCCGGGGAGCCGGTGGCCATGGGAAAACGTTCCGGCCAGTTTGTCACCCTCCGGGAAGTCATTGATGAGGTCGGCCGGGACGCGGCCAGGTTTATTTTTCTCACCCGTCATTATGACAGCCCCCTTGATTTTGATTTAGAGATCGCCAAGCAGCAGACCAACGACAACCCGGTCTATTATGTCCAGTATGTGCATGCCAGGATATCGAGCATCATCAAAAAGGCAAAGGCCGAGCGGGCGATTGAAGAAATCAATGCTGATGATAAATCCATCTCTTTGATCCGGGAGCCCGAAGAGATCCAGATCATCAAGCATCTGGCGAGATATCCGGAAACCGTGATAATGAGCGCGGAGTTTTTTGAGCCCCACCGGATTGCATTCTATCTGATGGAGCTTGCCGCAGCCTTTCATGCGTATTATAATAAGCACCGCGTTCTGACCGATGATCCGGCGCTCACCGCCGGGCGTCTCTATCTGATCGTGGCGGTGCGGAAAGTGATCCGGAACGGCCTGGCCCTTCTGGGCGTGTCGGCTCCGGAATCCATGTAAAAAATTTTTAAGGATAAAAATTTTTCAAAAGAGGTCACGAGCAGCATGGAAAAAAAACCGTCAATCAACAGGCGCGTCCCATTGAGATCAGCTCCCAAACCCTATATGGCTTTGAGCCGGTGGGGCGCATACGGATGGCTGGTCTCTTTTATTGTCCTTTCGGGTTGCATGTTTGTCATCGGCGTGGTGATCGGAAGAAATACGGCGCCGGTTTTTGATATGGATCAGATCGACGCCAAGATGGGGCGTTTGAAAAACAGCAGTCTGGCGCAGATTGAAAAAGGAATTGAAGCCGCCCAGAAACAAAAGGAGCATTATCTTGAGGTCGCCAAAAACATAGATATTTTTGAGCCTCTCAAGGAAAAGGGAAAGAACCTCCTGGCCTACAAGCAGTATATTCCGCCGCTTAAGGCCCCCAAATTCGACAAAGATGAAAAACCCAAAGAAGGATTGCCGGCTGAGGAACAGCCTCCTCCGGAACAACTTCCGGCGGAACAGACGCAAACTCAGCAGCCGGAAATGGAGGTAGCCCAAGCGCAACCTGTTGGGCAGCCGGCCCAGGAAAATATAACGCCCATTTCCGCTGAACCCGGAGAAGCCATCAATGAGCCCATACCACAGGATAAGCCTTTGGTTATCAAGGAAGCCGCACCCAAACCCAAACATATCAAGGAGCCAGCCCCTCCCCTGTTGGCAAGCGTGGAACCCAGGACGGAAAAAACAAATGACAGCAGCGAACACATTCAGCCGGAAGAACAACCGGCTAAAGTATCCCAGGAACAGACCGGCATCAGGGACACAGCCAACAGCGATCATCAGGCTGCGGTCAATGAACAGCCGCCGGTTGTTGACGAGCAGGCTTCAATGGTAAACATGCCCCAAGAGACGCCTCCTGCTGAAGCTGAAGGCAAGCCTCCGGCAGGATCCAAGCAGTACACCATCCAGGTGGCATCCCTGCGGGAAGCGGACAAGGCCAATATCGTAAAGGATAAATTCAGGGAAAAAGGATACCCGGCCTATTGCCAGAGCTCTCCGGTGCGGGGAGAAGTTTGGCACCGGGTCCGGATCGGCCCTTATCCGGACCGGGCCATTGCTGAAAAAGACTGCCGACGTCTCGAGGAAGCAGGTTTTGATGTCTTGATGTTTACTGTGGGCAATTAAAAAGGATACCATTGATGAAAATCACAAAACAGGAAGTCCTCCATGTGGCGCATCTGGCAAGGCTCAATATGGATGAGTCCATGGTGGACCTTTTTTCTGTGCAACTGGGCAAGGTTCTTGAATATGTAGAGACGCTCAACCAGCTGGATTCCGCCGGCGTAACGCCGACGTCCCATGCCATTGACATGTCCAACGCATTCCGGGAGGACGCGATTACATCTTCCATCGACCGGCAGGCCGCCTTGAGCAACGCGCCTGAAGAAGATGCAGGCAGTTTTATTGTTCCCAAAGTGATCGAATAATTTTCTGAGGCATGGAATGCATTCCATGCCTCAGAAAATTATAAATAAAGGAGTTTATTTTGAAACCACTTCATGCATTAACCATTCATGAAGCCCATGACCTGCTGAAAAAGAAGGAAGTATCGGCCGTCGAAATCACCCGTGGAATTCTTGACCGGATTGCATCCATTGATCCCGCAATCGGCGCCTATATAACCGTCACGGATGATCAGGCGTTGAATCAGGCAAAAGCAGCCGACGCCGCCATCGCAAAGGGCGAAATAGAAACTTTAACCGGCATTCCCCTTGCCATCAAAGACCTGATCTGCACCCGGGGAGTTAAAACAACCTGCGCGTCCAAAATTCTGGACAATTTTATCCCGCCCTATGACGCTGTCGTGGTGGAAAAGTTAAACGCCGGCGGCGCGGTGATGCTGGGCAAGGTCAATATGGATGAATTCGCCATGGGATCATCCACGGAAAATTCAGGCTTTCACATAACAAAAAATCCCTGGAACCTGGCCCATGTGCCGGGCGGGTCCAGCGGCGGATCAGCCGCGGCTGTGGCGGCGGACATGTGCCTCGGCTCCCTGGGATCGGATACCGGCGGCTCCATCCGCCAGCCCGCATCCCATTGCGGGGTCGTGGGCGTCAAGCCGACCTATGGCCGTGTGTCCCGTTTCGGCCTGGTCGCGTTTGCCTCATCTCTGGACCAGATCGGGCCCCTGGCCAAGGATGTCATGGACGCAGCCATTCTTTTAAAAACAATTTCCGGCTACGACCCCAGGGATTCCACGTCCGTCAACCGGGAGGTGGAAGATTACCCGGCGCTTCTGTCCCGAAACATCAAAGGCCTTAAAATAGGCATTCCCGAGGAATATCATACCTCCAACGGGGTTTCCGGGGATGTGCTTTCTGCCATTGATAGCGCAGTAGAAATTTTTAAAAACACCGGCGCGGAAATGGTCGATATTTCCCTGCCCCACACCCG
Organism: Desulfobacterales bacterium; assembly: GCA_025453995.1. Lineage (GTDB taxonomy): Bacteria > Desulfobacterota > Desulfobacteria > Desulfobacterales > Desulfosalsimonadaceae > JALOPH01. The sequence goes on along the minus strand of JALOPH010000006.1, from coordinate 28,789 downwards.
TTATGGCGTGGCAGCGTATTATCTCATCGCTCCTGCAGAAGCCAGTTCAAATCTCGCCAGATATGACGGCGTCAAATATGGATTCCGGGACCCTGCCGCCGAAAGCCTGATGGACATGTACCGCCAGACCCGGTCCAAGGGTTTCGGCGCTGAAGTCCAGCGTCGGATCATCCTGGGCACCTATGCCCTGTCCGCCGGCTATTATGACGCTTACTATAAAAAAGCGTCCCAGATCCGAACCCTGATCAAGAATGATTTTGCAAGAGCATTTGAATCGTGCGATATCATACTTGCGCCGGTGGCGCCCACGCCGGCGTTTAAGATCGGTGAAAACGTCGATGACCCGCTGAGCATGTATCTTTCCGATGTGTTCACCCTCTCGGCCAATCTGGCCGGTATTCCCGGAATGTCCGTCCCCTGCGGATTTTCAAAAGACGGCCTTCCCATCGGTCTCCAGTTAATGGGAAATTATTTTGATGAACCGACCATTTTGCGGGCAGCATATCATTTTGAGCAGGCAACGGAGTTCCATAAACGAAAACCGTTTAACCCTGAAATTTAAAGTCACGTTATTTATTTTACGATGAGGTGAATATGAGCTTACAGCCCCAAGGCGATGATCTGCGAAAAGCGGTCAAGTGGATCGCGGATATGTTACAGGATAAGGTTGATATGCCGGTAATGAAACTTATAGAAAAAGCATCTCTGAAATTTGATTTAAAGCCCAATGATCAGGAGTTCCTGATCCGGACGTATATCAAGAAGTGATAATCCCGTAAAAAGCTTTTGATCCGGCTGTGCGGAATTTTTACAGAAAGTAACTTTTTTTACCTCGTACTCGTACTCCTGCTCGTACTCGGTTTTTAGGTAGCGATTAGGAGTACGAGTACGAGAACCGTCCGGCCAAAACCGGACTGAGTACGACAAGTTCCTTGGAAGCTTTTGATCCGGCTGCCCTGATTCAGCGGTTTCAAACCATTTCTAAAACCCCTTGATTCCATAGGGTTAATCATAAGTGAAGGATGGCTATGTCCATCATTAAAATCCTTCCGGATATCCTTTCCAACAAAATCGCAGCCGGCGAGGTGGTCGAGCGCCCCGCGTCTGTGGTCAAGGAGCTGGTTGAGAACGCCATAGATGCCAAGAGCGACAAGATTTCCGTTGCAATCGAGCAGGGCGGCCGATCCCTGATCCAGGTCGCGGACAACGGGCAGGGCATGAGCCATGATGACGCCCTGCTGTCCATTGAACGGTATGCCACCAGCAAAATATACACCGACGCGGACTTGTATGCCATCCAGACGCTGGGATTCAGGGGGGAAGCGCTTCCCAGCATCGCCGCGGTATCAAAATTCACGCTGACCACCAAAGACGCGTCGTCAATGGCCGGCACCGAGGTGCAGGTGGAAGGCGGAAGGATCCTCAAGGTCTCCGAAACCGGCGCTCCCCAGGGGACAATGATTGCCGTCCGCCAGCTGTTTTTCAACACCCCGGCCCGCCGGAAATTTTTAAAAGCAGTCGGCACGGAAATGGCGCATATCGCCGATATGATTTCCTGCACGGCGCTTGCCTGGCCCCAAATTCAATTCCGCCTGGAGCATAACCATAAGACCGTCAAAAGCTGGTCCAGGGCTGAAAACCCGTTTGACCGCCTGATTGATGTGGTGGGGCATGATTTGTTGACACTGATGCATCCTCTTGCCTTCAATCATTCAGACATTCAACTCTCCGGCTGGATCTCCGACCCATCCGTGACCCGGGCCACTTCCCAGAAAATCTATATTTATATCAACGGCCGGCATGTGAAAGACCGGGGCATTCAATACGCTCTCTTTGAAGGCTATAAGGGACGGATGATGAAAGGACAGTTTCCGGTGGCCGTGCTTTTTCTGGTTCTGCCGCCGGACCAGGTGGATGTTAACGTCCATCCTACCAAAAGCGAAGTCCGGTTTGCCCGCCAGAGTCAAGTTTATGAAGCCGTGCGAACCGCTGTGGAACAGACCTGGAAAACCAGGCGGCAGGCATCGTGGGCGCCGGCGGGCTCTGAGAGGCAGCAGCCCCGGATCAGCGAACCATTATTTTCGTATCCATTTTTGCCTAAACAGGCAAAAATGGATACGAAAATAATATTTAAAAAAAATCCGGAGCCGGATTTTTTTTCAAATACTCCGGCGCAAATAGCGCCGGATACATTTTTGGGGAAAATGGAAAAGGCGCGGGTTCGAAGCGAAGAGCACCCATTATATGAACTCGCGGAATCCGTAAAAACAAACTCTCCCCAAAAATTTGCCGACTGCTCAGTGATCGGACAGTTCCGCAACCTCTATATCCTTTGCGAGTATGGCGATGACCTTGTTGTGATAGACCAGCACGCGGCCCATGAGCGGATCGTCTATGAGAAGCTTAAGAGGCAGCAGGCCCGAAAAGGCGAAGGACAGCGTCAGACATTGATGATACCTGAAACCATCGAACTGTCGTTTAAGGAATCCGCCCTTATTGAACAGATGGTTCCGGATCTTTGCGGTCTTGGCCTTGAAATCGAGCATTTCGGCGGCAATACGTTTGTGGTGAAATCAGTCCCGGCCCTGCTGGCCGAGAGTACGATTAAACCTTTGATTGTAGAAATCGCCGAAACCATGGACGCGGTGGGATACAGCCCCGGATTGGCCGATGCCCTGGACCAGTGCCTGATCCTGATGGCCTGCCATGGGGCGATCCGTGCCCATCAGTCATTGTCGATCATGGAAATCCGGGAATTGCTGTTCCAGCTGGATCAATGCGAAAATCCAAATTCATGCCCTCATGGAAGACCCACGGTAATTCGGTGGCCGTTGAAGCAGTTTGAGAAAGGCTTCAAGAGGACAGCATAAATGGCATCAGGACAAATGAAACGAGTATGGCTTGCTGCAGGGGTATTTATGTTGTTGTTTTTTGTCATCCTTGAAGTTCGCTATGACTTTATAAAGCAGCTGGCCTCCCAGGGCCGTCTGCTTGACGATATATCCCTGGAGGGGATATCCGCCAGGAACACCTGGATGAATCTTTATCTAAAGAATGAAAAAATCGGGTATTCACATTCCGCCCTTTCAAAAACAGAATCCGGCTTTCGCCTTGAAGAAAAAATTTTCATGCGCATGAACATCATGGGTTTTTCCCAGGATCTGGCCATGGCCACAACGGCTGGCCTGAATCCGGATCTTTCCATCAACACGTTTGATTTCAAATTAAATTCCGGAATATTTTCGTTTTCAGCCGCCGGGCAGGTCAAAGACATGCGCACCCTGTCCGTGACTGCCACCCTGGCCGGAACGCCTCAGCAAATCGATATCCCCTTGAAACAACCGCTTTATCTGACATCCGCGCTGCTGTACGCGGTTTTTCAGGAATCAAAATTCTCCTCGGGCGACCAGATTGCCTTTTATATTTTCGACCCTGCCACCATGACCCAGGAAAAGGCGGTCATCCATGTGGCCGGTGATGAAGAAATCAGCTATTCAGGAAAGCGCGCCCGGACGACAAAATTGATTATCAATTACAAGGGATCAACTGAAACGGCGTGGATGGATGAAACAGGCGATATTCTCCGGGAGGAGGGGATGCTGGGAATGACCCTTGTGAAAACAACCGCCCAGGATGCTTATGCCGGGCTGCCGGACCGGCCGGCAGAGGACATCACCCGGCTGGCCTCGGTGCCCGCGGACAAGCTCATTGAAAACCCCCGCAAGACCGTTTTCTTAAAAATCAGGCTGAGCGGCATCGACACCAGGAATTTTGCGCTGGACGGGGGGCGGCAGAAGCTGGAGAAGGACGTTCTTGAAATATCCCAGGAAAAAATACCGCGTCGTCAGATATTGCGGCTGGGCGCGCTGCCCATGGAAGCCAGAAATTTTTTAAAATCTGAACCGTTTATTGAAGCTGATCATCCTAAAATAAGGCAGACGGTGGAGGCTGTCGTGTCGTCTGAAGACCCGCCCCATCAAAAAGCAAAAAAAATTATCCGCTGGATGAACGAGAATATATCTCAGCGGCCGGTGCTCTCCATTCCCGACGCGCTTTCCACCCTTGAAAACCGGGTCGGGGACTGTAATGAACATGCCGTGCTTTTTGCGGCCCTTGCCAGGGCTGCCGGAATACCTGCCAAAATCGAAGCCGGACTGGTTTACCTGGACGGACGGTTTTACTATCATGCCTGGAACCTGGTCTATGTTGGCGTATGGGTGACGGCAGACTCCGCATTCGGTCAATTTCCGGCCGACGCCACCCATATCCGGTTTGTCAGCGGCAGCCCGGCGGACCAGATGAATCTGATGCCGGTGGTGGACAGGGTCGGAATTTCCATACTGGAGGATAGAGAAGTCCTTCCCCGCGAATAACAAAGTAGGGGCGAAAGATTTTTCGCCCCTACTCTAAAAATACCACATAGCGGGATAAAAAGATTGTTGAGAGGCTATGATGATTGAACTGCGAAATGTGGTCAAACGGTACGACAATATTCATGCGGTCAACGGTTTGAGCTTGTCGGTGCCCCGCGGGGCCATATTCGGCTTTATCGGTCCCAACGGCGCCGGCAAAACCACCACGATCAAAATGCTCGGCGGCCTCATCCAGCCGGACAGGGGTGAGGTGTTCATCAAGGGTATTTCCATGAAAACAGAGCCTGAAAAAGCCAAGCAGATCATCGGATTTATCCCGGACCGCCCCTATCTGTATGAAAAACTCACGGGAATGGAGTTTTTAAAGTTCATTGTCGACCTGTATGGCATGAAGGAAGCCCGGTTTAAGGAAAAAGCGGAAGCTGTTCTTGAGCGGTTTTCTCTTTTGGACTGGCGCCATGAACTGATTGAAGCTTATTCGCACGGCATGCGACAGCGCCTCATCATGGCGGCCGCCATCCTGCACGAGCCTGAAATTCTCATTGTGGATGAACCCATGGTAGGACTTGACCCTGCCGGGATCAAGATGGTGAAAACCCTGTTTAAAGAATTGGCTGATACCGGCGTGAGCTTTTTCATATCCACGCACACGTTGAGCATCGCCCAGGATCTGTGCGACCAGATCGGCATTATCCGGAGAGGCAGGCTCATTGCCAAAGGAACGCTCAATGACCTTCAGGTTCATGCCGGCGCTACATCGGGCGATCTGGAAGACGTGTTTTTGAAACTGACCCAGGAGGAGAGTCTGGGTCAGATCTATTATGGGGATATGGATGGAAAATAAAGGATTCAAGAATAACTCGATTAAAATTCACAATCCACAATTGACAATTTCCGGAGTAAAGATATCGAAAAGCTAATTGTGTATGGTCAATTGTGAATTGTGAATTTTCAATGATAAAGAGAACTGATTTTTGACATCAATTTTCTATCCGGAAATTGATGATTTGCATCCAGGTTATTGTTATACGTCTGCTGAACGGAAGGCATTTCCATGAATCACATCACCACCCTCCTGACCCCCAGGCTGTTATCTTTTAAAAACGCCAAAAACGGCGGCAAGGGGAAACTGATTGTTTTCGGCGCACTGGGCGTGGCCTTCTGGGGCGGCCTGTTTGTTGTTTCCCTTCGCGTCCTTAATTATTTTCAAAGCATCGAGGAACTCGGCAACATCCTTTCCTGGAAGCTCATGTCCATGACCCTGGTGATATACTTTTCATTGCTGATATTCTCCAGCCTGCTCAACGCCCTGTCCACGCTCTATTTGAGCAAGGATTTACTGCTGGTCCATTCCACGCCGGCGCCAGGATATCAGATTTTTTTTGCCCGATGGATAGAAAGCGCCGCGGACAGCTCATGGATGATCATCATCTATACGTTGCCGGTGCTGATCTCCTACGGCATTATTTATGACGGCGGAACCTTTTATTATTTTTTGATCGCATGGACGCTCCTCCTGCTCTCGGTCATCGCGTCCATCATCAGCGCGGTGGTGGTTATGGTCGCAGTTGTGGTCATGCCGCCCGGCAGGGTCAGGAGCATCTTCGTTCTGCTTGGATTGATGCTGTTTTTGATGCTCTATCTTGCCTTTCGCCTGGTGCGGCCCGAACGCCTCGTGGACCCGGAAGCCTTTGAGACGGTGCTAAGCTATTTGTCGATTTTAAAAACACCCTCCTCGCCTTTTCTGCCGACTTCATGGGCGTATGACGCCCTGTACGCTACGCTCAACGGGTTTGCAAGGGACGGGTTTCTTGATCTGATGCTTCTTTTTACCTGCGCCGGAGCCATGATTTCATTGGCCGTCATTATCGCGGACGCCATCTATGTCAAAGGGGTTTCAAAAAGCCAGACCGCCCGCAAACCGCTGCTCAAACCCGGCAATGTCAAGAATGCCCGGGTCCTTGCATTTCTCTCCCGGCCGGCCCAGGCGTATGTGGTCAAGGAAATCAAAACGTTTTTCCGGGATCAGACCCAGTGGTCCCAGATATTCTTAATCCTCGCCCTGATCGTGATCTATATTTACAATTTCAAAGTGCTGCCCCTGGATAAGTCGCCGATCAAAACCGTGTATCTTCAGAATATCCTGTCGTTTTTGAACATGGGGCTTGCCTCGTTTGTGCTCACCGCGGTGACCGGCCGGTTTGCCTATCCGGCGGTAAGCATCGAGGGAGAGGCCTTCTGGCTGGTGCGGTCCGCGCCCATTAAAATCAGAACGTTTTTGTGGATCAAATTTTTCATCTACTTCATTCCGCTGCTGATTTTAACCGAGCTGCTTATCGTGGCGACCAACCTGATGCTCGACGTGGAGACGTTTATGATGGTTTTGTCGGTGATTACAATCCTGTTTATCGTTCCGGCGGTGGTTTCCCTGGGGGTCGGACTCGGCGCGGCATATCCGGATTTTAACGCTGAAAACGCGGCCCAGGCCATTACCAGCTTCGGCGGGCTGATGTTTATGATGGTGGCTGCCATCTATATTACGGTGGTGATCGTCCTGGAAGCTTCGCCGGTTTACCACATCTATATGTCGGGGGTATTCAACCGCGACCTTCCCCTGGCCCGATGGGTATGGATCATCGGATCTTTTGCTCTTGCAGCCGGCGTCAGCATCCTTGCCGTCATTTATCCCATGAAATACGGGGAGAAAAAACTCTCCGGAAAGATATTGGATACGTCGGTTGTCAATATTTAAAAATACTTGAGCTTCTGAGCAAATTGAATAATGAACAATAAGCCATGATAGAATGACGCTTATGAAATTCCCCATGAAATGGCCAATGCTGACGATCAGTCTGATTCTTGCAGCCGCGTGCAATGGCGGCGGCCGTCTGTATAAAGAAAAAATGATTCATGATTCATATGGTTTAATAAAAAAAGACGCCGTCCGCGTCACCTGGATGGGAACAGCCGGGCTCTATGTCACCGACGGAGAGACTGGTTTTTTCATCGATCCTTTTGTGAGCCGCTATGGCTTGATGAAAGTGCTCTGGGGGAGTCCGCTTTCTCCTCAGCACCAGACCATACAGGACTGGATCAACCGGGTCGGCTGCCATCATGCGGACGCCGTCATTGTGAGTCATTCCCATTATGACCATGCCTTAGATGCGCCGTTTTTCGCTCTAAAAACAGGGGCGCAGTTGATTGGTTCCGGCTCCACCGCATGGATCGGCCGCGGGGCGGGGCTTTCGGAAAATCAGATCAAAATTGTGCGCGGCGGCGACCGGATCAGCCTTGGTAAGTTTGAAGTTGTTTTTATTAAAAGCCGGCACAGCAAGGCGGTCTTAGGCCGTGTGCCATGGCCGGGGGAAATAACCGCCCCGCTGATCCCGCCGGCGGCGGCTTCCGATTATCGCCTCGGCGAAATCTTTTCCCTGTTCGTGACCCACCCCGGCAGCAGCTTCGTTCATTTGGGAAGCGCAGGTTATTTCGAGGATATGTTTGTCGGTATGGAAGCGCACACGGTCTTTTTGAGCATCGCCGGAAGGGAAGATTCACAGAACCTGCTGCGTTGCACGGCTCTTCCCCTGAAGGCAAAACAGATCATCCCCATTCATTTCGACAATTTTTTTAAACCGCTGGATGAAGAAGCGACCATGATCTGGGGAGTTGATATGCCGGAATTTTTTGAAACCGCTTCAATGGTTGCACCGGACATCGCCGTCCGCACAATGGCCATAGGCCGTGAGTTTCTTTTGTTTCAGTAAACAACCTGACCATGTTTGTTCATATTCTATGTCTGAACGGCTGGAAAGACCAGGATAATGCGGGTTCCTTCACCCGGTTTGCTGTTGACAGTAATGAAACCGGCATGGCTTTTGACGATTCCGTGGACAACAGACAGGCCCATGCCTGCGCCGGTTGAAAAATCTTTTGTGCTGAAAAAGGGGTCAAAGATGCTTTGCAAGGTTGACGGATCAATGCCGCGGCCATTATCAGCCATCATTATTTTCACATAATTTCCCGGTTTGAAGTCCGGGCCCATATCCGGAGAAACTGTTATAAAAGAAATGTCCTCAATTCGTATTTCAATGTCCCCGCCGCCATTGGAAAGCGCTTCAATTGCATTTTCCCATAGATTGGTCATCATCTGATGGAAATGTTTGGCGTTGCCGAGAACCGGAGAACAATCCGGCTGAATATATTTAACTATCCGGATGTTGTTTGGCTTTGAGGCCTCCAATTTTTCCAAAACATCACCTATCAACTGGTGGATGTGAAGCGGGGTTAAATGTTCGCTGGCTGGATTGCTGAAACTGATCAGCTGCCATACGATTTCCCTGGCCCGCATGCTGGCTGTTTCTATTTTGTGAATCAGGTTGAAGGCAGCCGAATCCTCAGCAATATATTGTTTGGCAAGTCCGGCGCTGCCGAAAATAATGGAAAGAATATTATTGAAATTATGGGCGATCCCGGCTGTCAGCGTTCTTAAGGCGTCCATTTTATCGGCGTATCGAAGGCGGAGTTCCAGTTGCTTGCGCTGGGAAATATCCCTGGCGATAGATAAAAACAAATCTTCGCCTTTGTATTGGATGGGACTGACAGTGATTTCCACCGGAAAAGAAGTCCCGTCCTTGCGCCGGTGTTTTGCTTCAAAAATGACCGGCGTCTGATGAGAAAGCTGATCGAACAGTTGGTTTCGCTCCGAGCGGTTCAGGAAGTTCGGATCAATATCAAACAAGTTCATTTCAAGAAGTTCCTGGGTTTCATATCCCAGCCGTCTGCAAGCCACTTGGTTGACCATCCGGATGCGTCCGTCACGGTTGTTTAAAAAAACAGCATCCGCTGCCTGGTCCACCATGGCTTTGAATCGCTCTTCGCTTTCCTTGAGATCAGCGGCAACCTGGCGTCTTATCTCAATGTCATGCTGCAATTGCGCGTTGATTTCCGCAAGGGTCCGGGATGTTTTTTCAACATGCGCCAACATGTTGTCAAATTCTCTTGATAAAACGCCGATTTCATCTTTTCCGGTTAAAGCAAGACGCTTTGAATAATCTCCGCTCTGCCGGACGGCAAGGGCATGTTGCGTGAGCCCGGCAAGGGGGGTCAAGATGGTCTGTTGCAAGCTCAGCAATACCATCAGCAATATGCCCAGACCAGCCAACATCACTGAGTAAATAGCGATCCGGACGGTTTCATGCCCTTTATGCGCGATGCTCCGGGGTGTTTGAACCGTAAGCAGAAGCGCAGGTTTTTCATTGATATCCGGATACAGGGCATGAGTTTTGATACATCCCGTATCAGCGTCATCCATCCAATGGGGTGTTTGAGCGTTTAAGCGGCTCAGCGCTTTTCTATCCTGGGGGGAAACATGGGCGTCAGATATCGGCAGGATGTCATATTCCACCTGAGTCTGACATGCCAAGCGCTGTTTCAGCGAATCGGTGAAAAACCTTCCCATAATCAATATGCCGCGTGAGGGCCCGCCTTCATTGCTTGTTAAAATCGGCCGCGCGGAGAGGATCAGGGGCCCCTTTTCAGTCATCAAAATACCTTTTTTCATAAATTGAATGGATGCCGGGTCTGCGCTGCCTTCAAACAACGGGTGGGCTTGAGGCATATGGTCTGCGGGGAAGAGCGAAAGATCAATAGGGGATTGATCGGTCAAATCAAAAATCCCCCCCCAAATCACCCGGGCGGTATTATCGCAAATATAAATAAGATTCAGGTCGTTGTTGAGAAATGAGGAATAAACCAGATTTGAATTTGAATATTCCGCAGAAAGGGAAAGAACGTAGTCATATGTGTCATCCCATGACGACCAGTCGCCGCAGAATGAATCCACTTGATCGACTTCGCTCTGTATAGCAGCTTCCACCCGGTGGAGGTCTTTGAGGGCTTCTTCTCTTTCAAGGGATAAAAAGCCTGGCAATACGACATAATGCTGGACCAGAAATTGCGTCAGACAGAATCCCGCGACGGCAATGGCCAGAATAATTCCGATTTTCGTTCGAAGCGACATAATGATTGGCTGATGCAACGCAACTTATTTATACCAGCATCCTCATCAGCAATACCCCCTCCCGGTATGATGATCAGGGAATTTATATGCCAGTCAAATTCAGCGGCATAATGCTACGCGCGGCCCTCTCCCGATATCCCCTATTGATTCCTTATCAATGAATAATTATGCAAATTTTATACCGGATCTAAAACGCCGGCATCGTCAGCGCTGTGCAATCGTTCGATTTATAAAATGAACTGATAATTAAAAGAGTTAGGAAGGCGCCAGGAATGCTGGCAATCCGCCAGGCGATAAAGTCCGATGGGCCGTATGACATTTTTTGCCAAAATTTACATATTTTGTCTGAGTCTGAGGAAAGAACCCCATCATCTCCGGGATTCAGCCTGCTGCTTGATGGACTCCAGCAGGCGATTGGACAATTGATGCAGTCGTGAAGGGATGCCGATGAGCCGGGCCAGAAAAAGTAGCGGTCCTGAAAAAGATTCTTCGCTTTTTAAGAGCACATGGCCGTCATTCTCGATAAAGGTAAAGGTATGCGTCGCGTCAATGCCCAGCCGGGACCCGGACCAGACAACTTGTTTCCCCGGCTCAAACTGATCTATGACCGCCTTGATCCGGATGGAAAGGATCATGGGATTCAATTCAAAAGAAAAACAGGCGCCGCAGGCCATGGCGTCTCCCTCTTCAAGACGGCACTCCCGGCAGACAGGGTTCCATTCCTTCCAGTTGCGGATGTCTGTGAAAACATCCCATACAGTCGAAAGGGGGGCGTTGATTTTGATGGATGCGGCGATAATCATCTGGATTCAATCTCCGGAAGAAAGCAGGATTGACGGGACAATAATTTTCCCGGGCCTTCTTCTTCCTCGGCCAGGGCGTTGCAGATGGCCTGTTCCATGGACAGGAGCCGCGCCGGGATCAGTTCACGGATGCGGTTTTCCCGGCATATCGCCTTGTTGCGAAGTCCTTCGGCCAGGGGAAAGACGATCCCTGCCGGCACCGGGGTGATCAGGTTGACCCAGTAGGCCGACAATCTCGGCGAAACAAAGGGGATCCCGATAATCAGGCGTTTCAACCCGCGCACCTTCGCGTACATCCGCATCAGATCCGCATAACTGACGATTTGCGGCCCGCCGATATCCAGGGATAAGCCTGAAGTCTGAGGATTTTCAAGGCATCCCGCCAAATACGCCAGCACATCGTCAATGGCAATGGGCTGGGACATCGTGTAGACCCATTTGGGGCAGAGCATCACCGGCAAACGTTCCACCAGATACCGGATAATTTCAAAAGCGGCCCCTCCGGCGCCCACGATGACCGCGGCCCTAAGCACGGTTGTTTTGACCCTGCCGGACTGCAAAATCCGGCCGACTTCCTGCCGGCTGGAGAGGTGGTGGGAAAGGTTGTCGGAGACATCGCCCAGGCCGCCGAGATAAAACATCCTTGAGAGTCCGACGCTGTCGGCGGCAGAGAGGAAATTTTTAGCCGCTGCCCGGTCTTTTTCTTCAAATGCATGGGTCTGCCGGATACTGCGTCCTCCCATGGAATGCACCAGGTAATAGGCGGCGTCCATGCCACTGAGCGCTTCCTTTAACGTTTCAGGCTTAAGAAGGTCTCCATAGAAGATCTCAGGTTCATGGGATAACGGTCGGGGGAGAGTAAGCTTTTCCGGCGGACGTACCAGGCAGCGGACCTGATGCCCGTTTTCATCAAGTTTATATAACAGCCGCTTGCCGATAAAGCCGGTGGCGCCGGTCAGTAAAACTTTGCTTGTCATAGGTTCAACCGCCTGATCTTGAAAATTAAATGAATCCGAAAATAGCTCAATAGTTACAACGGATCGAATATGCCGGCAATATTCAAAACTGCCTTCCATTGTTTCGGCGTAACCGGCTGGACCGAGAGACGGTTGCCTTTTATCAACACATCCATATCCATCAGATCCGGATGAAATCTCAGGGTCTCACGGGTGATGGGCGGATCGATGCCGGTGATATATTGGATATCCACCATGAACCAGATGGGATGATCCGGCCGGGCTTTTGGGTCGAAGTGCTCGGATTTCGGATCAAGGGCTGTTGCGTCCGGATACCCGTCGCTGACCACCTTCGCCAGCCCCGCGATAGCAGGCTCCCTGATGCTGCTGTGATAAAAAAGAACGCCGTCGCCCGGTTTTATCTGGTCCCGGAGCAGATTGCGGGCTTGAAAGTTCCGGACTCCGTCCCATGAAGCGATCTTTTTGGGTGATCGCTTCAGGTCGTCGATTGAAAAGCAGGAAGGTTCGGATTTCAGAAGCCAGTAATGTCGTGATTGTTTTTGCAGCACTGTTTCTCTCCGGGTTCAAGCCGGTTAGTTGGTGAACACGTTTTTCTGCTGGGTGTATCCTGTTTCAATCCCCAGTTCCCGGCAGACCATGTAGTCCTGATCAATGACCACGGATTTATAATTGCCGGCGATCCACTTTCTTTCCGCTTCCCAGTAATTGGTCTTCGGATTTTTCTCCAGAATTTTGCCGGCTGTCAACGTCAGCAGGATGGCCTGATGCCCCTGCTTGTCAAAGCAGTCATTGGGCACCGCAGCCCATTCATATACGATGTCCAGAGGCTTTCCCCTGCAATCGAACCGGTAGGGCTGATAATAAGGCGGATCATCGCAGGTCAGGGTGTTCTCGCTGGATGCGCCGAACTTATCAAACACGATGAGCGTTTCATCCGGTCGATAAACAGCCGCAATCAGCGTAAATCCAAAAGACCGCGCTGAATCAATGCTGGTCATGAAATAATTGTCGGCGTCCGCCACGCCCTTGGATTTCAGTATATTCTGAAGATATCGGGATGCAGTGGACATCTCCTTGAACTCCTGCCCCGTGTCCCCGTCAGGTGGAAGCCCCTTGAAGGATTTGCCGTATGCGTAAGTGTAAGTATCCTCAAGGGTCACCTTTGCATTGGCTTTTTTGAATTCATCATTGATGACTTCAAGCGAGGTTTTCGAATACGCATAATACGGCAGTGCGGGTGTGCCGACTTGCAACCCTTTGGACATCTGATACGCCTGAAAGGGGATGGTAAAGTATAAAGAACAGGCGGTCGCACTTGCAGATATCGATATCAACAGTATCTTTAATAAATTATTCATAATAGTGTCCTTTCAACCAATAAAATCTTCAAAGCTCAGTTTGAATCAAACTGTATCAAGGTCAGAGATAGAAAAAATTCGTTCTAAATCATGCGTAAATATTAACCATGATATCCGAAAATGCAATAATTTAAAAAATAATAAATAAATTCAAAATTATATAATCAGATGCTCAGTTGCTTTTGATTTAATTTTGGGGATTGTTTAAGATCAGCTAATTTTTACCAATTAGTATATCTTGGTCGAAAAAATTGACATACAAACCAATTCATGCAATAAAAAAATTCTTGGAAAACTCATACTCATCCATTTCCTCATTCCGCCACTGAACTATGAAAAGCTGATTTGCTTTTTCTGGTTCCATTTTTTTCTCACGAACCTTTTATTTTCACGGTGCCGCAGACGCCATACGCGCGGCAGATTCGACGTCAAGATTCTTTTAGGGGTAACGATCAGCGGATCACAGACCAACCAGATTCCCGTTCTGCACATCTTGGCGGCAGACAGCCGGACATGAGCCTGGAGGTGATTTACAAGCTCAACAGAGACTGAAGACTTTCTGGGTCAAACACCAATCAACAGGAGGAAAAAGATGCATATCAACTTCCCGAATCAATCCCGCAAAGAGACTATTGTTGAAAATATTGATGCGCAGCGCGTGATCTCACAAAGACAGCAAAAACTTTTGAAAACGACAGTTGATGTCTTTAGAATACGGTCGTTTATCAAAGCGTTGGCTGCGTTCATGACGACCGAATCTTTAAGAAATAAAACCATACGAACAATATTCGGAATTCTTGCAGGTCTGACTTTTTTTGCATCTAATAAACTGGAAGCAAAACCTCATATCGATTTCAACGCTGACGGCTATGCGGATTTAGCCGTCGGCGTTCCTTATGAGGATGTGGGAAAGACTGCAGACGCCGGCGCCGTCAATATCATCTATGGATCGGCGGATGGTTTAACCGGAATTAATAACAAATTTTTTACCCAGAACACAAAAGGTGTTCCAGGGATCGTGCAGAAGGGAGCGCAATTCGGCAGGGCGCTCGCGGCCGGTGATTTTAACGGCGACGGATACTCAGACCTGGCTGTCGGAGTCCCGTATTGCGATCAACCAGATATTCCAGGCGGCGGGGATGTGGTGATTTTTTCTGGCGGACCAGATGGATTATCCGGATCAAATTCCTCCTTTCTCTCCTGGTTTCATTGGATGCGCAAAAGAAGCTTGTTTGGCATATCGATCGCCGCAGGGAACTTTGACGCTGATGAATACGCCGACATTGCTGTCGGCGCACCTGACGCTGCCGGCGATACGATGACACCCGGAACTGGGCGAGGCGCGGTATTGGTTTGGTATGGGTCCCGTTTCGGGATGACGAGACTTCAGCTCTGGCGGCAGGGTTTTAACGGACTTCGGGAGAAAAGCGAGTACCGTGATCAATTCGGTTCTGCGCTTGCTGCAGGGGATTTTAACGGCGATGGAACATCTGATCTCGCGGTAGGCGCCCCCAAAGAAGAAGGTGTCGATTATCAGTCGTTTGGCGCGGTCAGCGTGATTTACGGCAGGAAAGATCAAGGGCTCATTGCAGACGGTAACCAGGTCTGGACTCAAATCACCGATGGCGGAAATAACAAGGCTCAGGACGGAGATTTATATGGAAACGTTCTGGGAAGCGGAGACTTCAACGGAGACCTTTGCGATGAATTGTTGGTGGGCGCTCCTGGCGACCGCACCGTGCATGTCATTTATGGAACGCCCAAGAGGCTCTCGTCAAAAAAGACGCAGGAATTTTACGGATGGAGTGCGTGCTTCGCAAGCGCTGATCTTGACAATGATGGATTCGAGGACTTCGCAATGAACTACCTAAACAGCTTCAGCGGAGGAGTGAAAATACGTTATGGCAGCAAAACCGGACTTCAAACTTTTACGGCATATCTCAATGAATATTTATTGCCTGGGCTTAATTTCAGCGATCAGTGGCAATATGGTTCAGCCAAAACAGGGTATGCATTGGCGGCTGACGACTTTGAAGGCCGGGATGTCATGGATCTGGCAGTCGGAATACCCTGTTACGACATTCCCTACAACCACAATGTCCTTCAAATAACCGATGCAGGCGCCGTTGCCGTTGTCAGAAACAATAACTCCATGTCAGAAACGCCAATCATCCAATGGACCCCTTTCCTTAATCATTTCGAGGGAAATTATCCCTTGACGATACACGAAATCTATGGTGCGGCTGAGCCCGGAGACAGATTCGGTGAGATATTTGCGAAATAGATTTTTCTTTTAGGAAGCCGATCCATTATTTTGAAATCTTTGCGTTGCCGCTGCTTTCGGATGGATATCCTTTATTCTGCCAGAAGAAAAATCCTTCATCCAGAACCGCGACCTTGTCATAACCTGCTGCTTTGAGGGCATCGGCCGCTTTTCCGGACAGGGCGTGGGGGCAGACGCAATAGAAGATGATCCACAGGTCTTTGGGCAGCAGGCCCACAGCCCCGTCAATATCGTAAAAGGGAATGGATATGGCGCCCTTGATGTGGGACCGGAGGTAGTCACTTTGGGGCCGGGCGTCGATGATGATGAAAGACCGGCCTGCCGTATATGCGGCAAACACATCATCGGCCGGCACGTAAAGATTTTTTATGAGTGAAAAGCTTGCCGGAGTGCTTCCGGGGTTGAGCACTCCCCTGTCCCGGATTGTCTTGGATAATTCCCCGGCATCCACAGCGACGGTTTCGATCAGCGGCGTTGTTGTCTTTAAGGTTCGGGTATAACACACAACATCATCGATCTGCTGATTGTTTAGAATTTTTTTATACGGGGCCATGGGTGTTTGGCGTCGTCCGTTTTCAACCGCATACCGGATGAACCCGTCACTGGCCGTTTCCTGAAACACCGGGTTGTTTAATTTGATGGCATTCCCGCCCGCGCCGTATTTTCCGTGGCATGCCGCGCACCAGCGTTGATAAATATCTTCCCCGGCTTTTGAATCCCCCGCGACAATCACCTGGCTCACATCTACAGAAGGTTCTTTCTGCCATGCCCGTATGAAAATCAGAATTTCTGAAGCGTTTTCTTTTGTTAAAGGCCCCCCTTTTTCCTTATCCCAGGCTGACATCGGCGTGCCGGGCCTTCCTCTGAGGATTCCCTGGAGGATATACTCATCGGTGGCGCTGACCAGAAAATCCTGGTTGGAAAGGGCGCTGGCTTCATCGGCAAGATATCCCTCGCCATTAATGCCGTGGCACATGGAACAGTATGCCTGATACAGCGCCGAACCCTTTTCCGAAATGGCGGGAGCTGTGGTTTTTATTGCTATCGGATCGAGGGCGAGACAGCTTATTTGTGATGATAGGAAAATAATTACTGAAAAAATCAGGGTTCCGATTATCAAAACCCGGGAGCGGTTTTGGGATGTCATTTTAAACTTCCTTATAAAATGGATTAAACCGAATGATTTGGGGAGGGTTGTGAAATATTCTTATTACTATTGCCTTAAAAAAGTAGAATAAGCCAGAAAAAAACGGGGCAGCCCCGGGTGCGGGAATCGCAATTGATTGAATTCCAAAAAAGCGATTCCCGTTCAGTTCTGTTTTGACGAAAAGGAGTAAGAGTAAAAATGCAAAGCTGATTTCTTTGAAAAATAATGACAAGGGGGATCCGTAGCTTTTAAGAGTCTGTCGCAATTTGACAGGCGCTGAAAGCAACTTATTATAAGTCTATATGTGATTTTAATCGATTCGAGTGCTTTATCCCGTGAACTCGATAGATTGTAAAACAGACGGGATGCTGAGGAGGTTTGAACCTATGGAAAAGAATCTGAAAACAGTTATTAACAAAATCAGTGAAACATATAAGGACAGCATTCTTGAAAATTCACGTTACTATCGTGAAATAAATATCGGCCATATGGCGGAGACGCTCGGATTTGCCGATCTAAAGGAGAAATTCAATCACGTCCAAGCCATCGTTCCATTGAAAAACCCGGTGAGCGGGATGAAGGTGCTCATTGACGGAAGAACCTTTGTGGATTACGCCCAGTACGAATCAGGCATTGCGGTACCGGGATATATTGCCAGAGAATCGGGTCTGCCATATAAAACCTATATGCCGGATGATAGCATGATTCTTAACTTCGCATGATGTGTGAATTTAAAAAGCGCTTTGCTGTTCTTTGGATTCCTTTTCGCTCCACCCCAGGATATGGCCTTTTCTTTGATTAGGCCATTTTTTTTTGAGGCCACATAAAGTTTGGCGTCCCAATCCGGGTAAGAAGCGTCCTCAATTTTTCTACACGGTCTTTATGCTGCAAAAGAGGTTTTCAAAGAGCGGGATGATTCGGGGAAGAGTTCAAAATCATCCCTCGCTCTTCTATATAAATAATATTGAATAAATATATTTAAAAGGTATACTTATTATACTATGAGATTTGAATTTGACCCTGAAAAAAGTCTGATCAATATGCAGAAGCATGGAATTGATTTTATCCAAGCGCAGGCTTTATGGAGCGATACGAATTTTATTGAAATTCCGGCCAAGACTGTTGATGAAAACCGATTTTTGGTGATTGGTAAAATTAGGGATATGCATTGGTCTGGCGTCATCACCTATCGGGGAGACTGTATCAGAATTACTTCCGTAAGACGATCAAGAAAAGAGGAGATCGAACTATATGAAAGCTAAAGAATTTGATAAAAAATTTAATAATAATGAAGACATTTCCCAATATATCGATATTTCAAAAGCCAAAAGACCCCAACAGGAACAGAAACGCGTCAATGTGGATTTTCCTTTGTGGATGATCCGGCAGTTAGACAAGGAAGCAAAACGCCTCGGCGTGCCGAGACAATCGATCATCAAAGTATGGGTGGCGGAGAGGTTGAAAAAAGCATCCTGAAAAGTTTAACATCAACGCCGCGCTCAACATCGGCTGCACCCGTCAGGAAGTGGTTGAAGTCCTCATGTAGATTGCCGTTTATGCCGGGTTTCCCGCTGCTTTAAACGGGCTTTACGCTGCAAAAGAGGTTTTCAAGGAGCGGGATGATTCTGGAAAGAGTTAAAAAAAGATGGCCCTGGATTTTCTATATATACTTTTAACAATTTAGAATAATTGAATTGGTTCTTTCTTTGGCCATCATAAAAAAAACATTAAAAATCAAAGATTGAGACATGTTGCCGAAATAATTTGGCATTAAGCTTGTTTCGTGTCCCTGGAATTTCAGACGGCTTGATATTTCGAGTCAGCAGTTGCACCGGGTTTTAGCCAGCACACACCCGATACCACCGAGATGGCGCTGCGGATTGGCAAGTTTGCCGGCAACGGGCCGGGCTTATGGCTGCGTATGCAGCAGGCATATGATTTATGGCATGTTGAAAACAGGATGGCGGACGAGCTGTCCAAAATTGATACATTTGCATCAGAAAGATAATATTATGGATATTCAAACTACCGCAAAAAACGCTAAGCAATCCTCCATTCAACTGGCCGGAATCAGCGGCGACTTAAAAAATCGAGCATTGGAAGCCGTTGCCCGATCTTTGGATGAAAACCGATCCGGCATCATGGCCGCCAATATGGCGGATCTGGAACGCGCTCAAAAAGAAAACCTGGCCGCGCCGCTGCTCAAGCGGCTAAAATTTGACGACGCAAAAATCGACGAGGCCATATCCGGCTTAAAAAGTCTGACCGCCCTGCCTGACCCCGTGGGTGTGACCCACAGCGCAATTGAACTGGATTCGGGCCTTGAACTCTTTAAAGTCGCCTGTCCCATCGGCGTGATCGGCATTGTGTTTGAATCAAGGCCAGATGCTTTGGTTCAGATATCCTGCCTCTGCCTGAAAAGCGGCAACGCCGTGCTTATGAAAGGCGGCAGCGAAGCGGCTCACACCAATCGGATCCTGGCTGATCTCATCAACCAAGCCAGCATCAGCGCCGGAATCCCAGATGGTTGGCTCACGCTCCTGGAAGCCCGGTCTGACGTCACGGCCATGCTCTCTCTGGATGATCATATTGACCTGATCATCCCCCGGGGAAGCAATGAGTTTGTCAAATACATTATGGACAACACCAACATCCCCGTGCTGGGCCATGCGGACGGCATCTGCCATGTATATATCGACCGCAAGGCAGACATTGAAATGGCTGTCAAGATTGCGGTCGATAGCAAAACCCAGTATGTGGCGGTGTGCAACGCGGCTGAAACTTTACTTGTTCACAAAGATATAGCGGCGGCTCTCCTGCCCCGGCTCAAAGCCGCCCTGGATGAAAAAGGCGTTGAAATCCGGGGGTGCGAGGCCACCGGAAAGATCATCGATGCCAAACCTGCGACAGAAGATGATTGGCGTACAGAATATCTGGATTTGATTATCTCCATTAAAATAGCAGATAGTCTCGATGCCGCCATCGAACATATCAACCGATACGGATCAGGTCATACGGACGTGATCGTGACATCAGACGCCAGTAACGGCGTCAAGTTCATGGACTTTGTGGATTCAGCCTGCGTGTTTTTAAACGCCAGCAGCCGGTTTTCAGACGGATTCCGGTTCGGCCTGGGCGCCGAAGTGGGGATCAGCACCAGCAAAATCCACGCCCGTGGTCCCGTAGGCTTAGAGGGGCTTTTGATCTACAAATGGCGGCTGGTGGGCAACGGCCATATCGTGGCGGATTATTCCGGCAAAAACGCGAGAACTTACACCCATCGTCAAATAAAAAAGCGTTTCGGAGTCTAATCCGAAACGCCTAATTTTAATGGATTATCGTTTTTCCACCGCCTGATTTTTCAGGAGGTGGAAAAATGAATTAGTACATCTCATCATCGCCATAATCGTCCATAGGCATATCCGGCGCGCCGGCGCCTTTCTTTTTCTTGGGTTTTTCTGCGATCATGGCCTCGGTGGTGATCATCAAGCCTGCCACAGACGCCGCATTCTGAACGGCAAACCGGACCACTTTGGTCGGGTCGATAACGCCGGCTGCCACCAGGTTTTCATACTCTTCAGTGGCTGCGTTAAATCCGAAGTCATCCTTGCCTTCCATGACTTTGTTCAAAACGATGGTGCCGTCAAGTCCCGCATTGTTAACGATCTGGCGAAGGGGCTCCTCAAGCGCCCGTCGCAGAATTTTAACGCCGCTTTTCTCCTCGCCGGTGGCCTTTACCTTGTCCAGAGCCGTGATGGAGCGGACCAACGCAACACCGCCGCCCGGAACAATCCCTTCTTCCACTGCCGCGCGGGTTGCGTTCAATGCGTCTTCCACCCGGGCTTTCTTTTCCTTCATTTCAGTTTCCGTGGCCGCACCAATATGGATGACTGCAACGCCGCCCACCATTTTAGCCAGGCGTTCCTGGAGTTTTTCCCGGTCATAGTCAGAAGTGGTGTCCTCGATCTGGGTGCGGATCTGACGGATTCTGGATTCAATGGCCGCTTTCTTGCCGACCCCGTCGATAATCGTGGTGTTGTCTTTGGTGATTTTGACCGTCTTGCATTTGCCTAAGTCCTCAAGGGTCACGTTTTCCAGCTTGATGCCCACATCTTCGGAAATCAGCTGACCGCCGGTCAATACCGCGATATCTTCGAGCATGGCTTTACGGCGGTCGCCGAAACCCGGCGCCTTGACTGCCGCCACTTTAATGGTGCCCCGCAGTTTATTGACGATCAGGGTTGCCAGCGCTTCGCCCTCGATATCTTCTGCAATGATAAGCAGGGGATTGCCGGACTGGGCTGTTTTTTCCAGAAGCGGGAGAAAATCCTTCATGTTGGAAATCTTTTTCTCATGGATCAGAATGAACGGGTCTTTAAGGAGGGCTTCCATCTTTTCGGCATTGGTGACAAAATACGGAGAAATATAGCCGCGATCAAATTCCATGCCTTCAACGACTTCCAGGGTGGTCTCCATGCTTTTGGCTTCTTCGACCGTGATCACCCCTTCTTTTCCGACTTTTTCCATGGCATCAGAAATGATTTTACCCACTGCTTCATCGTTGTTGGCGGAAATCATTCCCACCTGCTCGATCTCTTTTTTGTCCTTGACCGGCTTGGACATTTTTTTAAGCTCGTCAACAACGGCGGCAACCCCTTTATCAATGCCGCGTTTGAGGGACATGGGGTTTAAGCCGGCGGCCACGAGCTTCTGGCCTTCATTGTAAATGGACTGGGCCAGGACCGTTGCCGTAGTGGTGCCGTCACCCGCCACATCGCTTGTTTTGCTGGCGACTTCCCGAAGCATCTGGGCGCCCATGTTTTCGAATTTGCCGTCAATCTCAATTTCCTTGGCAACGGTAACGCCATCTTTGGTGACCGTCGGAGAGCCGAAAGATTTGTCCAAAATAACGTTGTTGCCTTTCGGTCCCAGGGTGACCTTCACCGCATTGGCAAGCGCATTAACCCCTTTGAGCATATGTTCTCTTGCTTTTGAACTATAGCAAATCATTTTTGCAGTCATGGTGTTTCTTCTCCTTTACCTTATATATATGAATAATTTTAGCCGATGATCCCCAAAATATCGTCCTCGCGCATGAATATCTGCTCCAAGCCGTCAACCTTGATCTCCGTCCCGGCATATTTTGAAAACAAAACTTTATCACCTGCTTTCACATCCAGCGGAATCCGCTTCCCATCATCCCCCATTTTCCCCGGACCAACCGCAATCACCTCGCCCTTCTGGGGCTTTTCTTTCGCCGTATCCGGAATGATAATGCCGCCTTTGGTCTTGGTTTCCTCTTCCGTTCGTTTTACCAGAATTCTGTCGTTTAATGGTCTGATTTTCATTGCTTTTAATCCCTTTCTTCTTACATAGTTTAAACATTTCTAAGACAACGGTTTATTTTACCACCGCATCCCAATCAAACTCATGGCCGGATAACTCTGAAAACAAATTGACAATTTATTAAAAAAGAAATGGTTTTTATTTTATTTCAATAAAATAAAAGTGGTTATATGAGATTTTATATCGATTTAAAAATTTATTTACATTATAAGTCTGTTTTCTTTCATGTCAAGGCGGCTGAATAAATATACTAAGCAGAATCTCTTGATTCAAATCCTTGTGCAGGTATAATGCATTGTCTTACCAATGCCGGATACTAAAAAACCAATTGAAATTCAACCGTATTCATCATCAGTATTTATTTGAGGAAATGGAATTTTCGGCTTTAAAATGATCGCTTTTTTGACCTCAGGTTTTATTTTAGGCTTGTCCGCCGGCGTTTCGCCCGGTCCGCTGCTGGCGCTGATCATCTCTGAAACCCTTCGGCACAATTTAAAGGCGGGCATCAAGATTGCCTTTGCGCCCTTGATAACGGACATCCCCATCGTTATTCTGACGTTGTTTATTCTATCCAAAATATCCCATTTCCACGCCGCTCTGGGAGGCATTTCAATCATCGGGGGGTGTTTTGTTTTGTATCTGGGATGTCAGAACATCCGCTCAACAGGCGCAAAGATTCCTGATGAAAACGTCACAGAACGATCGCTTCAAAAAGGGATTGCCGTCAATTTTTTAAGTCCTCATCCTTATCTGTTCTGGCTGACAGTGGGCGCGCCTATAACGGTGAAGGCCATGGAACACAGCCTTTTTGCGGCGGCGGCGTTCATCGGCAGTTTTTACTTCTTGCTGGTGGGTTCCAAAATCGTTATCGCCTTCATTGTCGTCAAATCAAGGTCTTTTCTGGCCGGCAAAGTTTATATTTTTACAATGCGGTGCCTCGGTTTTATGCTGCTTATCCTGGCCGGATTCTTATTCTATGATGGAATAAAATTGCTGACAGAATCTGCTCCGTTGTGATACCTGGGAAGAAGCCTCTCAAAAGGAGTATCACTGATGAAAATCCTCATTGTTGACGATGATTTTTCCAATTTGTCCTTGTTGACAACCCTTCTTGAACAAAAAGGATATCAGGTGACGTCCGCCCTCAACGGGGAAGAAGCGCTCCTTAAACTACATTCTGATGCATTCGACCTTATTCTGTCGGATATCCTGATGCCGGTCATGGATGGATACAAGCTTGCGCAGGCATGCAAAAAAGACGAAACGTTAAGACATATCCCGATTATTATCTGCACCGGAACTTATATTGATGAAACCGATGAGCAGATAGCCTTAAAGTTCGGTGCCGAAGCATACATCAAAAAACCCTGTGACCAAAAATCCCTGCTTCAAACAATTGAAAAAGTCCTTAAAAACGTTCAATCAGGAAAAATAAAAACAGGGCTGGCCGACCCGCCTGAAGAAAAGGGCGTATACAAACTATACAGTGAACGCCTGGTCACCAAGCTTGAAAAAAAAATGCAGGAGCTGGACAAAGAAAAGATGGCTCTTGAAATGGAAGTGGCCGAACGCAAAAAGATTGAAGACCGGCTCAGAAAAAGCCGGGATTACGCTGAAAGCCTGTTTAAGAGCGCCCCCGGAATCGTGCTCATCATGGACACCGATGGCCGCATTCTGCGCTTAAATCCCTATATGGAAAAGATATCCGGTTACAAGCTGGAAGAAGTGCAGGGAAAAAACTGGAATGAAATCTTCTCCCCGGAAAACGGGCGTAAAAGCATCACTGATCTTGCGCAGGAAGCCGAAGATCACAAAGCTCCCGTCGGGAGCCTTTCCACCATTATGACAAAGGATGGGAACCGCCGGGACATCATATGGTACGATAAGCCATTAAAAGACAATGACGGCAAAACCATCGGACTGCTTGCCGTGGGTCAAGATATTACCGATCAACTGAATCTTCAAAAAAACTTATTCCGTTCTAAAAAATTCGAGGTCATGAGCAGCCTTGCAGGCGGAATCGCCCATGACTTCAACAGCATCCTGACTTTGATCCTGGGAAACATTTCTTTGATGGAAGACAGCCTTGAAGCCGGTTCAGAAGCTCTGGAATATCTGTCCGAAGCCAGAGAGGCGTCCTTGCGGGCCAAGGAGATGGCCTCCAGGCTTCTGTTGTTTTCAGGAGGACGAGACCCTGTCAAAATCTCATCCTTTCTCCATACAATCGTTTGGGACGCCGTGAACTCGGCTATACGCGGTTTCAAAATTCAGTGCGAATTTGATATCCCTGAAAATCTCTGGCCTGTCGAAATTGATCCTTGGCTGATTAAACACGCTCTGCACAATGTGACCTTAAACGCGGTCGAAGCCATGAGTGGCAGGGGGCATATCCGCGTACATTGCGAAAATATCGAACGCAAAGACAAGGCGGATCCGGATATGGCTGCCCGAAAATATGTCAAAATATCCATTAAAGACCGGGGGCCCGGCATCGCCAAAGAACATATGGAAAAAATATTTGAACCGGATTTTTCAACCAAAGAAACGGGAATCTTCAAAGGGTTGGGACTCGGTCTTTCAGTGGCTTCAGCGATTATCAATAAACATGACGGGATGATGGATGTAAAATCCGAACCCGGCGCCGGCACCACCATCACCCTATATTTAAATGCCTCCTCTGCCAAAGACATCCTTCCCGAAAGGCAATATGCAGTGGATTTGACCCGAAAGCGGACAGGCCACGGTGAGAGAATCCTGGTTTTAGATGACGAAGAACCTTTGCGGAGAATGCTTGCAAAAATGCTTCACCGCCTGGGATATGACCCTGTATCCGCGTCCACAGGCGATGAGGCTATAAAAATATTTCGAAAATCATACGGGTCGAATCAGCCGGTTAAGGCTGTTTTAATCGATATGACCCATAAATTCAGCATTCGTGGTGAAGAAACCATTCAACACCTGCAAAAAATAAGCCCCGTTATTCCCATTGCGATTTGCGCCAATTATCCCAATGACCCGATAGTTGGCGAATCTGAATCTCTCGGATTGTCAGGCGTTCTTATCAAGCCTTTTTCCATGGAAGAATTGGGCCGCTTGCTGGCGGAAATTTTTCACAAAAAAAACAAAATTTGATTTTGCTTCACCATGCCGGCGCCAAGGATGCGCTTTTTGAATAAACGCATCCTCTGCTCTCGCCGGCCCGCCGAGCCGCCCAAAGCCCCGGCAGAGATAAAGAAAAAAACCGGTTAGTCAAACGCCATGTCCGTTTTCCAGACTTCCCAAACCTTGCCCACCAGATCCGGTCCCGGTTTAAGGGTCAGTTTGCCGGGTTTCCAGCCGGAAGGAGTCGCTTCTTTTCCTTTACTGTTGCGAACATGCTGGAACGCCTGAACCTGCCGGAAGGATTCGGATATGTTGCGGCCCACCGGCGGGGTCAACACTTCATACCCCTGGACCACGCCCTCAGGATCGATGATAAACCTTCCACGGGTTTCAACGCCTGCATCTTCATCAAATATCCCGAAAATTTTTCCGACCCGACCTCCGGCATCCGACAACATGGGAAACGGAACGCCGCCCTTGACCATCTTTGACAACTCATTGTCGTTCCACATCTTATGCACAAAAATACTGTCAATGCTCATGGAAAGGATTTCCACACCCAGCTTTTGAAAATCCGCATATTTTTCGGCAACTGCCGAAAGTTCGGTCGCTCAGACAAAGGTAAAATCGCCGGGGTAGAAGCAGAGCAGCACCCACTTGCCCAAATATTCGGAAAGTTTGACTGAAATAAATTTCCCCTGCTGATATGCCGGGGCCACAAAATCAGGCGCTTTTTTTCCGACTTGTATCATGCGTATCGTCTCCTTGGTTGTCGTGGCTTCTTTGACAGGTTCGCCTTGAACGCTTTCACCCACTGGTCCTCCGGTTGGCCGGGCGCAGCCGACCTCCATTTCTTCTCCCATAATCGCTACCTCCTTATTGGCTCAGTTGAAGCGTTGAACAATTGATCTTTTAGATCAAATTATAAAAATCGATTCATTTTTTCAATTCTTATTTTGGGCATATGCCATAAATTATTTCAATCCTCTGAAAGATGTGCTATTCCAATCAGAAAAAAGACGCCGCCCGCACAAAACCATTCATCAAAAGGAGGATGCGAAATGACAAAAAAAGCCCTGTTTGTGTTTAACGGAGATCCCATGTGCTTTATCCACGTTTTGTTAAACGCCCTGGATATGCATCAAAAAGGATACATGGTGAAAACCGTTATCGAAGGAGCCGCAGTTAAGCTCATCCCCGAGCTTGCAAAACCGGACCATCCGCTTCATGCCTTATGGGAAAAAGCAAAATCCGCCGGCTTGATCCATGGCGTCTGCCGCGCCTGCTCGAACAAACTGGGCGCGCTATCCGCGGCGAATGACCAGGGCCTCGGCATGCTCGAAGACATGTCCGGCCACCCCTCCATGGCAGCGTATATTGTTGAAGGGTACGAAATTATTACTTTTTAATCCTGAAATTACCATTTCACCAAGAAAGTATGGGTTGATCGAATTGACTTTAAGGTGTTTTGCCCCGACTGTATTATTTTATGAACACCGATACACAAGATATTACAACCGGACGCGTTATCGCTTTGCGATTATTTCTGAATCTCTATTAAACTTTTTGATTTATAAGGATTTAAACTCAAAATTACTCTGTAAATCCATATAAAAAGCTTGGCATAACCTTTGCAAATGATAAGTAAAAAATATTTTCAGTTTTAAAAAAATCCGAAACTTTTCTGTTTGGATGGAGTTTAATATTAACAAGTACCGGTTAAATACATTCACTTTATACTCTAAAACAAAAAGGAGATGTTCAAATGAAAAAAATTGCAGTTATTTTGATGATTGCGGCATTCCTCAGCGTCATCACAGTCAATGCTTTTGCTGAAGGAGATAAAAATCACGGCGATATCGGCAAAGGCAAAGTCAAACGGGTCATGGTGAACAAATAACAAGTTTTAAATGCATCAGTTCAAGGGAAAGCCTGATAAGGCTTTCCCTTTTTTAATGGCGATTAAACTTCAATCAGGCAAGATCGAAGCGATCAAGGTTCATCACCTTGGTCCAGGCTGCCACAAAGTCGGCAACAAACTTCTTTTGAGCGTCTGCGCATGCGTAGACCTCGGCAATGGCCCGGAGCTGGGAGTTGGAGCCGAAGATGAGATCCACCCGCGTGCCGGTCCACTTGACCTTTCCGGTCTTGCGGTCGCATCCTTCAAAAACACCCCTGTCGCCCCCTACCGCTTTCCACTCAATGCCCATGTCGAGCAGGTTCACGAAAAAGTCATTGGTCAGCGTTCCGGGCTTCTTCGTAAAAACACCGTGCCGGGTTTTTCCAAAATTGGTATTCAGCACCCGCATGCCGCCAACGAGCACCGTCATCTCCGGCGCGGTCAATGTCAACAATTGCGCCCGATCAACCAGCAGGTGCTCTGAAGCGATGGAATATTCCCCTTTGAGGTAGTTGCGGAACCCGTCCGCCTTCGGTTCAAGAACGTGGAATGACACCACGTCGGTCTGCTCCTTCGAAGCATCCGTTCGTCCCGGCGTGAATGGCACCGTCACCTTGTGACCGGCATTATTGGCCGCCTGCTCGACAGCAGCGCAACCGCCCAGAACGATCAAATCGGCCAGCGACACCTTCTTCCTGCCGGATTGGGCGCTGTTGAACGCCTTTTGGATCTTCTCGAGGACCGCCAGCACTTTCTTCAGCTGGGCCGGCTGGTTAACCTCCCAGTCTTTTTGCGGGGCAAGGCGGATGCGCGCGCCATTGGCGCCGCCGCGCTTGTCCGAGCCTCGGAACGTGGATGCCGAAGCCCAGGCGGTTGACGCCAGTTGGGAGACGGTCAGGCCCGAGTCCAGAATTTTGCCCTTAAGGTCTGAGATATCCTTTGCGGTGATCAGCTTGCGATCGGCTGCGGGCACCGGGTCCTGCCAGATCAATTCCTCTGCCGGGACTTCCGGACCGAGATAACGCGAGCGGGGGCCCATGTCGCGATGGGTCAGCTTGAACCAGGCCCGGGCAAACGCGTCAGCGAATTCCGCGGGGTTCTGCAGGTAGCGCCGCGCGATGGGTTCATAAATCGGATCGTAACGAAGGGAAAGATCCGCGGTGGTCATCATGGGCCGGCGTTTCTTCGACGGATCGTGCGCGTCAACCACCATATCCTCATCGGCCACATTCTTCGCCAGCCATTGATTCGCGCCGGCCGGGCTTTTGACCAGCTCCCACTCGTATTTGAACAGCACCTTCAAATAGCCCATGTCCCAATGGGTCGGGTTCGGCTTCCAGGCGCCCTCAATACCGCTGCTGATCGTGTCGCCGCCTTTGCCGCTGCGGAAGCTGCTCTTCCAGCCAAGTCCCTGCGCTTCAATGGGGGCGGCTTCGGGCTCAGGCCCCACATGGGTTGCCGGTCCGGCGCCATGGCATTT
>JALOPH010000296.1 GCA_025453995.1 Desulfobacterales bacterium | reverse complement strand
GCATACGGTTCCCGCAATCCAGAAAGGAGCTCTCCGGCGAATAATGATGTCGGTAATACGCTCAGCATCTTCGTTCATGCCGATCAGCAGCGCCTGCCGGCGGAAATTCCGGCGCAGATACGTGTTGAAAACCAGATGGACCATGAAACAACGGGTCAGCACCAGCATTGCGCCGGCCAGAAAAAAACTGAAGATGATCTCACGAAAATCGAGCATAATCAGCCGCAGACTCATAAAGCCTGTTAGTTCAAAAAGCCCGACGGCGCAAAAGGATAGGCCTAACGCTTTAAGCAGCACCGTAATGTTCTGTTCACGATAGGGCTTGCCCAACACATGATTAGCGAGGAGCACTGTCAGGGAAAATCCGATCACTGCAGGGAAAAAAAGTTCCGGCGCCATGAGATCCTCCCAGCGGGAGGTCACTGCGATGGCCAGAAGAGCAAAAAAACCCAAAGCGCCAGCCTTAACCAGATTTGCCAGGTGGTACTTCGGGGAAAAAATCAGATGGTAGCTGTAAAGGCGGAAGTCCGGAAAAAACACCAGCGGAATCAAATAAAATGCCAGCGTCGCTGTTTGGTGAATCTCCGGCAGCCGGTAATGGGCCAAAGCACTCTGCGCCCATAGGACGACAAATGCCGTCCCCAAGATAGCGGACAAGTCTACGGCCACCAATGCCAGTTTATATGAAAAGACCTTGGGTCCTTTTCGGGTTGTAGCGTTTTCACGGCCGGTCTTCACCACATTCGCTCCGACAGCAGCGTTGTCTAAACAAAAGTTTTTCATGATAGCACAAAAACCTCTGGGCGAAAGAATTGACTCATAGCAAAAGTTACCGAAAGGGTGGAATGAACCGGCTTGGTGGCTCGTATTCCATGCTGCCGGATTTGCCCGTCGAGGTGACGGAATCAAGCGCCTGCAAACCGGAGCGCTGTCTATGCTGCCACGCCATCGAAGGCCGCGGTCCGGTGGGACCAGCCAGACCCTCATGCGCGTATATCGCCGGCCGCTTTCGATCAGTTGCATAAGTCACTGCGGTTAAGCCTGCGGCCGGATTCTGGGCGAAAGCGGCGGCTCGCCTTTTCAACGCCTGAACGTCTTTCTACCACCATATCCCGCAAGCCCGAACAGCGCAATTCCCAAAAGCACCAATTCTAGAGGCATAAGGGGTTGGCCCGGTTCACTGGTATTCGATACTGTGAAGAAAGGAAAGGTTGTCCGTGAAAAAAAAGGGAATGAATGTGCTGATAACGGGTCCTTCCATATCATCCGGTCCACCTGGATGAATTCTCCGCCGGAGTCGCAATAAAGCGCTGAATCATCCAACGCCGAAATAAGGCCCGGTGCTTGAGACGATTGAAGCAACCCCTCACTAGCAAAACCCTGCTGATCCATGGAACCTGAATCAGCAGGGGCCTTGATGGCGGTTGAATGGCTGCTCAGCAGTGAGTTTTCCGAACCACCAGCAATTGCGGCATGACTCACTGCGTAAAGATTGTCCGCAGGACAAGGAACAGACCAGCACAGGATCAATAATGCGAAGGATAAGGCAATCGAGATTTTCTTGTTCACTGAACGGGCCCTGAGTTTGGTCGTCAATAGTGGGCACCCAAGCGTTCACGCAGCGAAGCGTGGTTCATGGTGCTGGCGTTCGAAGGCTTCCGGTAGAGGATGAGATTTTCGGTCATGCGCTCGCCCATGGCGTCGCCGGCGATTTTCCGGGGGCACAAGTCATTGGCGCGTGAGCGGTGCCGTGCAGGGTCTCCTTGGCAAAATACGCGGCCGCATTTTTAAGATGTCGCCCTCCATCCGGACCAAAGCTAGCGCCCGCTTCATCCGAGCCGGCTCCACCTCCACATCCGTCAACGGCAAGTGGTTGTTGCCGATCCTCTCAGGCTTTCCGCCTTCAGGGGACCGCAGTCATTTCTTCAGGGTTTATGTATTTTGTTAAATTCAACCCAGAAGCAATTTACATACCATGAATTATTGAATATTGGAATCACCGATTGGGGCGCAAGGGCGCAATATGGGTATCAACATCTTGAGAACCCGGAGAAGACGTGTCCTTGACCTCCTCGGTCCGGGCGGCTTCCTGTGTGTGCCCTGCCGGACGCACCAAAAAAAGGGCCACCAGCATTCTGGCGGCCCATAAGTTCGACAATTCGGCGAATCTCTGATTTCGGATCTCAATTCATATATAAAACATCTTAGGCGCCCAGAATCTCCAAGTTATCTCATTAGATCTTTTTTTCGATTGTATATTCCTTACGAAACCTTCCATGAATAAAGGCAATAATTTCACCCAGCAACCCAAAACTGGCAATTTGGGCGCCAGTCACAAGAGCGACCAGAGCCAATATCAACAGGGGCCGACTGCCGATAGAGATATCGTATAGAATTTTCTGGACTGCGACATGCAGCATAGACAAAATCCCTATGCCAATGAGGATCGATCCGGAAAAACTGAAAAATCTCATTGGCTTTCTCGAATACTTGGCGCTGAAAAACAGGTTTAGAATTTCGGTGAGCCGGCTCAAGTATAACCTGTAGCTGTAATAGCGCGTTCTTCTAACCCGGCTAATCTGCTCGCATTCGATCTCTCGAATCTTGTATCCTTTCTGCACCGCCAGCAGAGGCAGATATTTATACATGCTTCCGTAAATTTCCATATTTTCAAGCACCTGTCGTCTAAACAACCTGACCTCGCAGCCGATGTCATGGATTTTTACCCCCACTGCATCCCCGAGCAATTTGTTCAGCATCAAAGAATGCACTCTGTTAAATAGCGGGTCTTTTCTAAACCTGCGGTACGGGACCACGACATCGACCTGGTCGTCCATGGCTTCTATCAGCCTGCGGTAAGACCCCGATGTCAATTCTTGAAAGGCCCCCGCCACTAGGATTTCTGCCCCCCTGCATTCGTCAAGAGCGACCCGGAGGCATGAAGATTGGATGACGGTATTGTTAAATGCGATTATTTTGATTTGTTCAAAATGACTTGTGATAGTACCCAACTGCTCCCGCACAAAACGTTCGACCCCGATCGCTACGATGAGTATCTCAAAGCTCTCGCCCTTTTCCTGGAATGTGTCATGAACCGTTTCCAGGAAATCTTGAAACTGGGAGTCTGTCTTGTCCACTATGAAGATGACTGAATAGCGCATATAAGTTCGCTTTTATGGGCCCTGTCGGGCAGATGGGTTTTTTTTGAAGTTCTAGTGTGTTTCAACAATCGAGAATATCGCCTCTAAGCGCGATGGTTGTCGCCCACTGAAGGAGCTATTACCACCGCGGTTTTGGTTTTTCTGACCCTTGTCCTTGTGCTTGGCATTCGTCAATACCTCCTCTATGACCAGTGCCAGCAGGCAGTGACCGATGCCGACCGGTTGCTGTTCCAGTTCACGTCCATCAAAGACCATCTTAACGAATCACTCATTTTGGGTGAGGACATTAATCTTCACACCTTGAATGGTGAACTGCAGCACCTGGAAAAAGAGGTGGAGGGATTGAAGGGCAACATCCTCGTCCCGGCCTGCCTGGTG
>JALOPH010000110.1 GCA_025453995.1 Desulfobacterales bacterium | reverse complement strand
TGGGATGAGGAAACCCCGATGCCGTAAATATATGTTAACCCGATAACAATGCGCTTACCTTTCGGTAAATCGACTCCCGCAATTCTTGCCACCCTTTGCCTCCTTGTATGTTATCCCTGACGCTGCTTGTGTCTTTTATTGACGCAGATAACCCTTACAACGCCCTTACGCTTGACAATTTTACAATTCCGACATCTCTTTTTCACCGATGCGCTAACTTTCATGGCCAGACCTCATTTCAATCCACAAAATTCCAAAAAAAACCAAACTATTTTGCCCGATAGGTGATTCTGCCACGGGTAAGATCATAGGGCGACAGTTCAACCGTGACTGTGTCCCCCGGCAGTATCTTAATAAAATGCATGCGCATTTTACCTGAAATATGGGCAAGAACCAAGTGCTTGTTTTCCAGCTCAACTTTGAACATCGCGTTGGGCAGTGTTTCCACCACCTTGCCTTGAACCTTGATCGGCTCTTCCTTTGCCATTCAATCCGCTCCGAAAAACCTAAAATGCAATCTTAATCCAAAAATTCGTAATGAATTATCTTCTTCCTTTAATCCTGCCGCCGCCGCTCAAAAATCCCTCGTAACTTCTCGTGATGAGATGGGATTCAATCTGGCTCACCGTGTCCATGGCAACGCCCACGACAATGAGCAGGGCAGTGCCTCCAAAATAAAACGGGACATTAAACTGGGTCATCAGAACCGACGGCAATACGCAGACGGCGGATATGTATAATGCGCCGCCCAGCGTGATGCGGGTCAGCACCCGGTCGATATAATCAGCCGTGCGCTTGCCCGGACGGATGCCCGGAATGAATCCGCCGTATTTTTTCATGTTATCCGCAACTTTTGCCGGATCAAACACGATGGCGGTGTAAAAGTAACAGAAGAAAAATATAAAGGCCACATACAGCAGTTCATACAAAAATGCGCCCGGCCGCAAGGCTTCTGAAATATACTGCATAAAAGCGACGTCCTTGAAAAAACTGGCAATGGTCGCCGGGAACATGATCAAGGATGAGGCGAATATGGGCGGAATAACGCCCGAACTGTTGATTTTCAAGGGCAAATGCGTGCTCTGCCCCCCGTACATGCGCCGGCCCACCACTCGCTTGGCGTACTGAACGGGGATTCTGCGCTGTCCCTGTTCCACAAAATTGATAAACCCGATCACCGCCACCATCAGTACAAGAAGAATGACGATGGCAAAAATGCCCATGGTACCCGTGGACATCATTTGAAATGTATTGCCGATGGCCTGGGGCATCCGGGCCACGATGCCGGAAAATATGATCAGGGACATGCCGTTGCCGATGCCGCGCTCGCTGATCTGTTCCCCCAGCCACATGATGAAGGCTGTTCCCGATGTAAGGGTGATCATGGTTAAAAGCCTAAACGACCAGCCGGGATTCATCACCACCTGAGCCCCTCCGGGACCCGCCATATTTTCAAGACCGATGGCAATCCCGAATCCCTGGATGATACTCAAAACAATGGTGCCGTATCGGGTGTACTGGGTGATCTTCTTTTTCCCCTGTTCACCTTCCTTGGAAAGTCGTTCCAGGTGGGGAAAAACAACCGTCAGCAGCTGGAGAATAATGGATGCGCTGATATAGGGCATGATCCCTAACGCAAATACGGAAAAATTCTCCAGCGCACCGCCTGAGAACATGTCAAAGATGCCGAAAATGGTGTTCCGGTTTCGTTCGAAAAATTCCGCCAGCGCCGCGCCATCCACACCAGGGGTCGGTATATGCACACCGATCCGGTATACCGCAAGAAACCCCAACGCAATCAGAACCCGGCGCTTTAATTCCGGAACCTTGAATATATTCTGAAAACCGGTCGTTGATACCGCCATTATGCTATAACCTCAACTTTGCCGCCGGCCGCTTCGATTTTTTCCTTGGCTTTCTGACTCGCGGCGCCGATTTTGACAGTTAATGGATGGGTGATATCGCCCTGCCCCAGCAGTTTGACCTCATCATATTTTCCTTTGATAATACCGGCATGGATCAAGGCGGCCTCATCCACCAGAGATCCGCTTTCAAACCGGTTTAAGTCACGAATGTTGATGATCATAATTGCTTTCTTGAACAGGTTGTGAAACCCCCGTTTCGGCAGCCGGCGGTGAAGCGGCATCTGGCCGCCTTCAAACCCCGGACGGACACCGCCGCCCGAGCGGCTCCGATGGCCTTTGCTCCCGCGTCCGGCCGTCTTTCCCCAGCCCGATCCAACGCCCCTGCCCACGCGATTCCGGGAAGACCTGGAGCCCTTTGCCGGTGACAGATCATTTAATTTCATGCCTTTTCCTCCACTTTCACCAAGTGTACCACCTTTTGAACCATTCCGCGAATGGAGGGGGTGTCTTCTAATTCTACAGCTCTATTCAGTTTGGTCAGCCCCATGCCCCTGAGCACTTTGCGATGCTTCTCAGGTCTTCCGGCCATGCTTTTGACCAGTGATATTTTTAAGACTCCAGCCATCCCACATTATCCCTTTTTAAATCCTTACAGAGTTATTCCGCGTTTTGCCGATACATCATCCCGGCTTTTCAAGCCCATCAGACCCTGAACCGTGGCTTTCACCACATTGTGCGGATTATTGGATCCCATGCATTTTGTCAGTATATTTTCAACGCCCACAGCCTCAAGGACTGCGCGAACGGCGCCGCCGGCGATCACGCCGGTTCCTTTGGAAGCGGGTTTGAGCAGCACTTTGCCCGCCCCGAATTTCCCGGTAACTTCATAGGGAATCGTTC
This sequence comes from Desulfobacterales bacterium, assembly GCA_025453995.1. Taxonomy (GTDB): domain Bacteria; phylum Desulfobacterota; class Desulfobacteria; order Desulfobacterales; family Desulfosalsimonadaceae; genus JALOPH01. The sequence continues at coordinate 7,920 of JALOPH010000110.1, read as the reverse complement.
CCTCCACCAGAGGGACGCCGATCATGCTTTTCTTTGCCTTTTCAACGCCTTTGCGGATCGCCTCCGGCACTTCCTGGGCCTTGCCCAGTCCATATCCGACGCTGCCCTGTCCATCCCCAACCACAACCAGCGCGCTGAAACTGAATCTTCTGCCGCCTTTATGAACCTTGGCCACTCTGCTGATATGAACTACTTTGTCAATAAATGCACTTTCGTCTGTCTCTTTCCTGAGCAAGGGATGCCTCCTTATATTGTTTAGAAATCCAGGCCCGCTTCACGCGCGCCGTCTGAAACCGCCTTCACCCGGCCGTGATATAAAAAACCGTTTCGGTCAAACACCACCGATTTGATTCCCTTGGCGGCGGCGCGTTCGGCAATTAATTTACCAATGTAATTTGCCGCTGCACGCTTGTTATCAAATTTCTGCGCGTCCCGGACTTCTTTCTCCACAGTGGAGGCCGAAACCAGCGTGACGCCCTGGGTGTCGTCAATGATCTGGGTATATATATGATTCAAACTTCGATATACGCTCAGCCGCGGACGCTCAGACGTGCCGAAAATTCTTTTTCGGATTCTGACCTTCCGTTTGGCCCGCAATTCAGTTCGTTTGTTAACAAATCCCATGATAAGCACCTATTCCATATTCATGAATTCTATTTGGCTGTCTTTCCGGCTTTCCGGATAATTCTTTCTTCAGCGTATTTCACGCCTTTACCTTTATAAGGCTCCGGCGGGCGCAGCCGCCGTATAGAGGATGCGGTGAGACCCAGCAAATCCTTGTCAATGCCTGAAAGCCGGATGATGTTTTTTTCCACTTTGGCCGTAACGCCATCTGGCAAGGGGAACTGGATGGGATGGGAATATCCCAGTTGAAGCTCAATATTGTTTCCTTTCAGCTCCGCGCGATAGCCAAGCCCGTTGATTTCCAGGGCCCGTTCAAACCCGGCCGATACACCGGATACCATATTTGAAACCAGCGCCCGGGTCATTCCCCATAACGCCCTTGTTTTCTTATCCTGACGGTTCACCAGGATAGTCATGGTTTTATCTTCAATCTTTAAATCCACATCCGGATGAATCATTCGGGTCAGAACGCCCTTTTCTCCCTGGACGCTCAGCACCCTGTCCTTATATACGACTTTTGTTTTCACCGGTATCTGAATCGGTTTCTTCCCCACACGAGACATGATGCACTCCTTGACTACCAGATTTTACAGATCAATTCGCCGCCGACATTTTCCTGCCGGGCCTGTTTGTCCGTCATGATCCCTTTTGATGTTGACAGCACCGAGATGCCAATGCCGTTGAGCACCGGTTTCACATCCTTGTTTTTTGTATAAACGCGACGGCTCGGCTTGCTGACCCGCTCCAGCCCGTAAATCACATGGGCATCATTCCGGTCGTACTTCAGATAAACACGAATAATACCCTGCTTGTTATCTTTTATGAATTTAAAATTACGGATAAATCCCTCTTCTTTCATCACGTTAGCCAGCGCGGCTTTCATCTTGGATCCGGGGATATCCACGCTGTTGAGCTTTGCCTTGCCCGCGTTTCTAATCCGGGTCAGCATATCCGCCAATGGGTCACTCATCGACATCGGTTACTCCGTTTTATTGACTATTTAATGATTAATATTTCCTGCAGACCAGTGGATACGATCCATCATTTGTAGCAATTACCAGCTTGATTTCACAACGCCCGGGAGAAGCCCTTCGGAAGCCATATTCCGGAAACACAGCCGGCAGATTCCGAATTTACGGATATAGCCACGGGGCCGGCCGCAAATCGGGCACCGGTTATACGCTCTGACTGAAAATTTCGGTTTCTGAGACGCTTTAAGTCGCAGCGATTTCTTAGCCAAGATGTTCCTCCTTTAAATGCATTCCATTCAACTAATTTCTAAAGGGCATTCCCAATAATTTCAGAAGTTCTTTGCCTTCCTCATTTGTTTTTGCCGTAGTGACGATCGTAATGTTCATCCCTTTGAGGGAATCGATCTTGTCATAATCGATTTCCGGGAAGATGATCTGCTCTTTCACGCCAAGCGTATAATTCCCCATGCCGTCAAAAGCCTTTCCGGAAACCCCTCGGAAATCCCGCACGCGCGGCAGCGCAATGTTCACCAGCTTTTCAAAAAAATCATACATCCGTTTATGGCGCAGCGTCACCATGCAGCCGATGGGCATCCCTTCCCTGACCTTAAACGCAGAGACAGATTTTTTCGCCCGCGTGACTACCGGCGACTGGCCGGTGATCAGTTTGAGCTCTTCCTGGGCGGAATCGATCAGTTTGATGTTTTGAATTGCGGCGCCGAGCCCCATATTCAAGACAATTTTCTCAAGCTTGGGCACCTGAAATTTGTTCTTATATTTAAATGTTTCAACGAGTTTTGGTGCCACCTCGTTATCATACAATTCTTTCAATGACATGGTTCATCCTCCGGCATGCATGCTTTATGCATCAATGAGTTCATCACATTTTCTGCATACCCGGACTTTTTTCCCATCCTCCAGATGCCGCATTTTTATCCTTGCGGGGGCCATGCATTTATTGCACATCAGTAAGGCATTGGAGCAGTGAATGGGCGCCTCGCCTTCAACAATGCCGCCCTGTTTATTCTTGGCGCTCGGCCGCGTATGACGTTTGGCAATATTGACGTGTTCAACCATCAGCCGGTTTTTTTTCCGGTCAACGCTCAGCACCCTGCCTATTTTGCCCTTATCCTTTCCGGCAATCACTTTGACTTTATCGTTTTTCTTAATCAGACAATCTTGCTTTTCCATAAAACCGCTCTCTCCAAGTCATTTACCGCTATAATACTTCCGGGGCCAATGAGATGATTTTCATAAACCGCTGGGCGCGAAGCTCGCGGGCCACGGGCCCGAAAATTCGGGTGCCGATGGGTTCTCTCTGGGCGTTGATGAGCACCGCGGAATTGTCATCAAACCGGATCAGTGACCCGTCCGGCCGCCGGATCTCCTTTTTCGTGCGCACCACCACCGCTTTCAACACGTCGCCCTTTTTCACCTTGGAATTGGGGATGGCTTCTTTGACCGACACCACGATGATATCCCCGACCCTGGCATAGCGACGCCTTGTTCCGCCAAGCACCTTGATGCAGTATACTTCCTTGGCCCCTGAATTATCTGCAACAGTCAATCTTGTTTCCGCCTGAATCATTTTTCATATCCTTAAAATATCATACAGCTTTTTCAATAATTTGGCTCACGCGCCACCGCTTTGTCTTGCTGATGGGCGCCGCTTCGGTAATAAGCACGCGGTCGCCGACAGCGCATGAATTCTGATCATCATGGGCTGCAAATTTAGACCGTCGCCGGATAAATTTTTTATACACGGGATGGATCACCGTTCTTTCCACGCCGACCGTCACCGTCTTGTCCATTTTGTTGCTTAAAACAACGCCAACCAATTGTTTTTTCATTCCACGTGTTTTTTTCATAGCGACAATCCGTCTATCCTATATTGAGTTCCCTTGCCCGTTGAACTGTTTTGATACGGGCAATGTCACGTCTGATCTGCTCAATTCTTCTGGGGTTTTCAAGCTGGCCGGTCTGATGCTGGAAACGCAGGTTAAACAATGACTGAACCAGATCCTTGAGTTTCGTGTCAAGTTCCACTTCGCTGAGTTCTTTGATTTCTCTGGCTTCCATTATTTCGCGCTCCTTTCAATGACTTTGGTCTTGATCGGGAGCTTATACGAAGCAAGTCTAAGAGCTTCATAAGCCAATTCTCTTGAAACGCCTTCCATTTCGTACAGTATTTTACCGGGGCGGATCACCGCCACCCAGCCTTCAGGAGCGCCTTTACCGCTGCCCATCCTGACCTCGGCGGGCTTTTTGGTGATCGGTTTATCGGGGAAAATCCGGATCCACATCTTTCCGCCTCTTTTGACCCGGCGGGTCATGGCGATACGAGCCGCCTCAATCTGCCGTGAAGAAATCCATCCGCATTCCGCTGCCTGCAAGCCGAAATCACCGAATTGCAGGCTGCCCCCGCGATACGCCTTGCCTCTCATTCTCCCTTTTTGCTGCTTACGAAATTTTACTCTCTTTGGGCTCAGCATGTTGTTTCTATCTCCTCATCCCTACTTGCCATCACCGGCGAGCTGTTCATCTTTGAGAATCTCGCCCTTGAATATGTAGACTTTAACGCCGATGATTCCATATGTTGTGTTTGCGTTCGCTACCCCATAGTCAATATCCGCGCGCAGCGTGTGCAACGGAATCCGTCCTTCCTTGTACCATTCCCGTCTCGCCATTTCAGCGCCGCCCAGACGGCCGGAGCAGATGATCTTGACGCCCTCGGCGCCGAACCGCATGGCTGACATGACGCCCCGCTTCATGGCGCGTCGGAATGCAACGCGGCGGATAAGCTGGTTGGCGACATTCTCCGCCACAAGCTGCGCGTCGATTTCAGGTTTCCGTACTTCCTGAATGTCCACCAGGACTTCGTGGGAGACCATTTTTTCCAGCTCTTTTTTCAGGGCTTCGATTTCAGAGCCTTTTTTCCCGATGATGATTCCGGGGCGAGCCGCATAAATTTTAAGCTTAATGCGCTTGGCAGACCTTTCGATGTCTATCTTGGACACTCCGGCATGGAATAATTTTTTCTTTAAATACACACGGAGTTTATGATCCTCAAATACAAATCTTGAATAATCTTTTCCGGCATACCATCTGGAATTCCAAGTCTTGATGATTCCCAGCCGCATCCCTTTAGGGTTAACTTTCTGTCCCAAGCTGCTTTCCTCCTTTTACAAAACTACCGTTGCGCCACGACAACCGTAATATGGCTCGACCGTTTTAGAATCCGCGTTCCTCTGCCGCGCGCCCTTGCCCCGAAACGCTTCATCGTCGGACCACCGTCCACAATAATATTTTTAATGAATAAAGAATCCACATTGAGTTTTGCATTCTGATCCGCATTGGCAACCGCTGATTTCAATATTTTCCCCACAAGGCCGGCGGCCTTGTTCGGCATAAATTTAAGCGTATTCAGACCGATTTCAACCGGTTTTCCCTTAACGACATCGGCAATCAATCGAACCTTCTGGGGTGAAATGCGTAAAAACTTTCCTTTAGCCATGATATCCATCACTGATACCCCTACCTAACCATTTTATAATTTAACTTTTAACTTTCGTCTTTTTATCGCCGGCATGACCGTAAAATATGCGGGTGGGTGAAAATTCACCCAGCTTGTGGCCCACCATATTTTCAGTGACAAAAACAGGAACAAACTTCTTCCCGTTGTGCACTGCCAATGTCAGTCCGACCATGTCGGGAATAATCGTTGATCGCCTGGACCAGGTTTTAATCACTTTGCCGCTCCGGGTTTCCTGGGCAGCGGTTACTTTCTTGGATAAGCTTGAATCCACAAATGGCCCTTTTTTCAATGACCTGGGCATATACAACGCTCCTACTCTGAAATTAACTGAAGCTAAATTTTGATTTAAACCCCAAACATTTTATTTTTTACGCCGGTTAACGATGAACTGGTCGCTCTTTTTGGGCTTTCGGGTCCTGAATCCTTTTGTGGGCTGGCCCCACGGGGTGCAGGGATGACGTCCACCGGAAGACCTGCCTTCACCGCCGCCCATGGGATGATCCACCGGGTTCATGGCCACGCCGCGCACATGCGGTTTTTTGCCCAGCATCCGTTTGCGGCCCGCTTTTCCCAGAGAAATATTCCCGTGCTCCATGTTGCCCACCTGGCCGATGCTGGCCTTGCAGGTCTGCAGCACCATGCGGACTTCGCCGGAAGGAAGCTTGATGGTGGCATACCGTCCTTCTTTGGCCATGAGCTGGGCATATCCCCCGGCGCTTTTTACCAGCTGTCCGCCCTTGCCCAGTTGGAGTTCAATATTATGGATCTGGGTTCCCAAAGGAATCCGGCTCAGGGGCATTGCGTTGCCCGGACGGATATCCGCGTCCTCTCCGGACATGACCTTGTCGCCAACAGCAAGCTTCACCGGAGCCAGAATATATCTTTTTTCACCATCCGCATAATTCAAAAGCGCAATGCGGGCGGAGCGGTTCGGATCATATTCAATGGCCGCCACACGGGATGGAATGCCGTCTTTGTCGCGTTTGAAATCAATGATGCGGTAATGCCGTTTATGGCCGCCGCCGCGATATCGCGCGGTTATACGCCCGGCCGCGTTCCTTCCACCGGATTTGCGGATGGTCCGGGTCAGCCGTTTTTCAGGGCTTGTCTTGGTGATCTCCTCAAAAGATGAAAATTCCTGAAACCTTCGGCCATGTGAAGTGGGTTTAACTTTCTTGATTGCCATTTATAGCACCCCCAGCCTAAACACCTTCAAAAAAATTAATCCGGTGTCCGGGCATTAATGTAATAATTGCCTTTTTCCAGTCCTGACGCTTACCGATAATCCGGCCCCGCCGCTTGACTTTTCCCTCAACATGCATGGTTCTGACCGACTTCACCTTTACATTGAAAATCTTTTCAACGGCCTTTTTGATCTCTACACGGTTGGCGCCGGGCTCTACATCAAAAGTCACCTGATTTGATTTTTCCTTCTGAATATCGGTTTTTTCGGTATTCACCGGGCCTTTTAAAATGCTGTATTCTCTCATGCGGCAAGCCTCCCTTCAATTTCCTTAATCGAGGGCTGAAGAAGAATTAAGTTCCTGTGGTTGAGAATGTCATAAACATTCAGCCCCTCCACCTGGAGCACTTTCACACCGGGAATATTGCGCGAGGAAAGCTCAAGGGTATCGTTCTGAGTGCCGGTAACGATCAACGGCTTTTCAGCCTTCAGGGTTTCCAGAGCCGCAACTACGGATTTGGTTTTAATTTGATCCAAATCAAATCCATCGATCACGATGAGCATATTCTCCTGCAACTTGCTGCTCAAGGCCATCTTTAACGCCAGACGCCTGACTTTTTTGGGAGCTTTATAAGCATAAGACCGGTTGTGGGGCCCGAAAACCACGCCGCCGCCCCGCAACAGCGGGCTCTTAATATTGCCCCGGCGCGCGCGGCCGGAACCTTTTTGGCGAAAAAGCTTTTTCGAACTGCCGGCGACATCCGACCGGTTTTTGACCGTTGCCGTCCCGGAACGTCTGGACGCGAGTTGCATGGTTACGATTTCATGCAGCACGCTCGGTTTTACCGGTATATTGAATATGCTGTCCGTCAGTTCAACCTCTGACACCTTTTCACCTTTAATATTTTTCACTTCAACGACAGCCATGATATCCTCTTTTCAAATTCCTTAAGCGAATCGTCATTCCCGCTTTGTATGTTACATTTTTGCGATTTCAACAGTTCCGCTGGCAGGTCCGGGTACAGAGCCTTTAACCAGCAATAAATTTTCATTGGGTCTGATATCGATAATTTCAAGGCTCGGCATTTTCACCCGGGTATTGCCGTATCGGCCGGGCAGGCGCTTGCCTTTGATAACCCGCGCAGGCCATGTGTTCTGACCGATGGAGCCGGGCTCTCGGTAATTCTTACTTCCATGTGTTTTCGGACCCCGATGGAAACCATGCCGCTTGATGGTGCCTGAAAATCCCCGCCCTTTTGTCATGCCGGAAATGGCCACCTTGTCGCCCACGTTGAAAATATCAATTTTAATTTCCTGGCCGAGTTTAAATTCATCCGGCTTTTCAACCCGAAACTCGCGAAGCACGCGAAAACATTTATCCCCGCTTTTTGCAAAATGACCGGTTAAGGGTTTGGCTACCCGGTTTTTTTTCTTTTCTTCAAAACCAAGCTGAAGCGCATCATACCCGTCGTTTGCTTTTGTTTTAATCTGGGTGATTGTGCAGGGACCGGCCTCAATGACAGTCACCGGAAGATAGCGACCGTCATGAATAAAAATCGACGTCATTCCCAATTTTTTCCCCAATATTCCTTTGCTCATATCCGCCA
>JALOPH010000109.1 GCA_025453995.1 Desulfobacterales bacterium | reverse complement strand
TTTTTTGACAACTTGTAATGGCAGTTTTGCGATTATCTTATTTAAATCGTTATGTTCTCTTATGCGCCACATAATTAATATTAATAACTTATTAAATATGATAAGTCAAAAAGTTTTCAGGATCTAACGTCTCGGCTCAAGCGCCCAATTTTTCCGCGTCGCTTGCAGCCGGTTGTTATGAGATTCTCATGGATTTGATCAATTTATCATACTCCGAATGAGACCCAATCCAAAACCAAACGATATGACTATGTTCCAAGATTCCGACAACTCAATAGTGCTTGGATATCCTTACGGAAAAAATGGGGCGAGTCGAATGTATCCTTTTAAAGTGCAAGCTTGGATGATACGAGTCTTTCAGGAAGCAATTAAATACCTTTTTAGCATGTTTCTTAATCTCAACAGACAATTCGTCGTAATATTTCCAAAATTTGTCTGTTGTCTTTGAGATCACAGCCGCCTTAAATCCAGATCTTTGGTTTTTCCTTTTCTGTGAGCTTGCAGCGCTTCATTGGCAAGCCTTTCGATAACGTCTTCTGATTCAGCGAACTTCTTCTCCCAATCTCGATCAGCCTCAAGTTCATCAAGCAACCATTTTGCAAGAGCATTTTGGTTAACTTCCGGTAGTTTTGATGCTTTCTTAAACGCTTTTTCCAATATTTTTGTCATTGTTTCCTCTGTCATCTCGCATAGCGCTGATCATCAGCCACGTGGCTTTTTGCATTGGCTGAAATTGCATGGTGATTAGAGTTTTTTCGTCATAATCATTTTTTTCTTATCATTTCTTCTCTAAAATAGTCAACATTTGCCCAGTATTATCGTCAGTATCAACTGTTGCCCGCGTTATTTGACCTATCATCACTGACATAATAATTGGAAGGATTTTATCAGGCGCTATGTAGTGCCTGAACTGAAAGTGTGGATTTTGATCCAAGACAAGGCCGCAAGATTTTTTTTGGCCACAGGCGAAGCGGCGCTGCGTCAAGGATCAAAAAATTCCGAGAACGCCGTATTGGATTAAAAGATGTGGTTTTCGTTCAGACGCTTACGCCTTCACCGCCGCCCGACCCAGGTCAAAGGCCTTTAGATTGATTTCAGCAAATGATTTTTTCGTGGTTTCCCGGATGGCTTCCTGCACGCTGTCGGCGGTCACCGGCAGCACATCCACAGCAATCAGCGCGCCCAGGAGCACGATATTGACGGAAAGCTCAGACCCGGCCTCCTTGGCCAGGACATTGGCGTCTAACGTAATCAGCCGGCCTACCCGCTGCCGGATCATACTCTTTATTGATTCCATGTCCGGATACACGCCTTTGCCGATGGCCGCGGTAAAGGGCGGCAGGGGGGATGTACTGGTGATCACAGTTGATTTTGAATTGCATTTTTTGATGGCCCGAAGGGTTTCCAACGGTTCAAACCCGACCATGATGTCCGCCTCGCCGTCGGATATAATGGTGCTTTGCGCGTCGCCGAAAATCATGGCCGATTCCACCACCCCGCCCCTTTGGGCCATGCCGTGAATTTCGCTCATGCGCACCGGGATTTCCTGGCGGCAGGCCGCCTCGCCCAAGACTTTGGATGCTAAAAGGTTCCCCTGGCCGCCGACTGCAACGATGATTAAGCGTTTGATGTTCATGTTGAACTTCCTTATATGATTGTCAATCTCTTCATTACTGGATCTTAATTAACAATTCACAATTGACAATTATCAATTCTCAATTGATTTTTGTTTCTTAAATAAATTGCTAATTGTGAATTATTAATTGTCAATTGTGAACTAAAGCGCCTCATGTTTAAATGAATTCTGGCTTCTGGCTCCTGGATTCTGACTTCTTCTTTTAATCTTTCACCGGAACGATCGCATGTTCCGGGCAGATCTGGGCGCAGACCCCGCACCCGGTGCACAGGGCCGCATTGATCCTTACAGCGCTTCCTTCGACATAAAACGCCGGGCAGCCCAGGTCATTGATGCAGTTGCGGTGATTTTTGCACCGGTCGCTGACGCAAAACGGCTTGCCCCTTAGTTTTTTCAAGCTCTTATCCATCAGGACGCAGCTCTGCTGGGCGATCACCACGGATACGCCTTTGTATGCAAGGGCTTCACGGATGGCGGCGATGCTTTTTTTGATATTATACGGCCGGATCATTGCCACATGCCCTACGCCGATCCCCTTGACAACCGACTCAATGGACACCCGGTTGAACCCTTCCAGCTTGAGCTCCTGCATGTCCACGCCCGGATGGGGCTGGTGGCCGGTCATGGCCGTGGTGTGATTGTCTAAAATCACCAGGGTGATGTCATGGTTGTTGAATACCGCATTGATCAGTCCCGGAATTCCTGAGTGAAAAAACGTGGAATCGCCGATATATGAAATCACTTTTTTGTTTGTGGCTTTTGAAAATCCGCAGCCGGTCCCCACCGAAGACCCCATGCAGATGAGAAAATCACCAGTGGACAGGGGCGGCAGAAATCCCAGGGTATAGCATCCGATGTCCGTGGGCCGGATGTTTGGGATGCCTTCTGCGGCTTTGTTCACCGCGTAAAACATCGCCCGGTGGGAGCATCCGGCGCACAGGTTGGGCGGCCTCTGGGGAAGATCGGGAATCCCTGTCAAATCCACAGGCGCTGCCGGCGCGTAGGCGAATCCAAAATAAGATGCGATCTTGGCCCTGACCATGCCGGGATCGAATTCAAAGAGCCGGGAAAAGAGATCCGGCCCTTTGCCGTTGATCGGGTTTGTGAATCCTTTTTCCTGGGCGGCCGATTTGACAGCTTCTTCCATATAGGGCTCGCCCTCTTCCACCACCAGCGCTTTTTGGCAGCCTTGGAGAAACTTCTGAATCAATGCATTGGGCATGGGGTGGGAAAAACCTATCCGCAATATTTTAATCTTGTTTTCCACATCAAGGTCTCTTACCGCATCCTTGACGTAATTGTAGCTTACGCCGTTGCAGATGATCCCGAAGCTGCCGTTTCCTTCGATAAAATTGTACGATGATGAATTGGACAGTTCCAGGGCTGTTTCATAATTTTTCAGCAACTTGACATGAAGCTTCCGGGAAACCGCCGGCACCGTGACATAATTAAACGGGTCTTTTGCGAAATCACCTTTGGTGACCGGCTTTCTGATTTTTCCGAAAATCACCGGCGAGGTGGAATGATTGATCCGGGTGGTGGTCCGCAACAGCACCGGTTCCTGAAGTCTTTCGGAAAGATCAAACGCATGGTCCACCATCTCCTTGGCCTCTTCCCCCGACGACGGCTCCAGAATCGGCAGGCCAGATAGTTTGCCGTAATACCGGTTGTCCTGCTCGTTCTGGCTGGAAAACATGAACGGGTCATCAGCCGTCAAAATCACCAGCCCCCCGCGAACGCCCACGTAGGCAAGGGTCATCAGGGCGTCGGCCGCCACGTTGACCCCCACGTGCTTCATGATGCACATGCTGCGAACGCCTGAGTTGGCGGCGGCGGCGGCGACTTCCAGGGCCACCTTTTCATTGGTGCTGTATTCAAAATAAAGATCGCTTTCCCTGGAAATCTGGAAAAAATTGGCGGAAATTTCCGAAGAAGGCGTTCCCGGGTACGTGGACGCAAACCCGAGACCGGCTTCAATGGCGCCCCGGGCAATGGCTTCGTTTCCCAAGAGAAAGGCCTTTTCCCCGGGCTTATCTGTCAAAAGCTTATGCATAAAAATATTTCCTTTTGCTGTATGTGTCTGCCTAAGGCGGATTTTAAATTCACATCGTCAATTATTATAGCCTGGGCCTGCTGTAAAGTTTTTTCTTTGGGAACAACAAAGGGTTGTAAACAGTGTTTACATTTCCCCTTGCTTTTTTTTTAATTGCATTGTTAACATTTCAATAAACTTTTCAAAGGTGTTATTCCCCGAAAAGGCTTCCGGGAAACACAATTTCTCAGATTATTAAGGGTTTTGGGATGATTGACGCATTAAAAATAAAGATGCCGGATAATCCGGAAATCAAAAATCAATTAAAAAAGAAGCTCACCGAATACAACCAACGGGTTCAGAAAATCAAAAAAGAGTGCACTCACGGAAACCCCCAACTGTGCTACAACTCCATGCCCGGATACAAGGCATTAATCATCCGGCGCCTTTTCAGCGCGGGGGAAGTTGAAACCAAGCGCATGGCATCAGAAATCAAGGAGGAATTCGGCAAACTGGAACCGAATTTGTTCAACACCGCTGCGCGGGTGATTTATGACTATTGCAGAACAGGCGGAAAGAATGTTAAAAAAGGCTCTAAACGTTAATCCCCCGCACTCTGAAAAAGCCCCATTTGCAAAAGCTTACCCCTTGAATGCTGATTCATGATAAACAGAATTGATTTCAACAGGTTCGAAATCCCCAAAAAAATAAATGGAATTAACGCGCTGATATCTCCCATGAATTTTTCAGCATCTCCATGTTGGCGACCAGCAGATTCATATAGGCTTCTTCCAGATTGATCATCTCGTGATCTTTTTTACGAAGCCACTCCGCGAGCCACGCAAACCTTATTGCAAGAACAAAATCCGCAAACGATTCCCAGCTTTGGGCGCTGATGACCGAGTCCCGGCGCATGGCATGGATAAAAGAGAGGGCGAGGCCGTCAATCAGACCCGATGGATGCTCCATGCCGATGCAGCCCACCAGGTTGGCGGCATCATAAATATCCGGCTTGGGCCCGCAAAACTCCCAATCAATCACCGCCGCGATGTCATTGCCCTGCCAGATGATGTTTAAAGGGTGATAGTCTCCGTGGCAGAAAGCCACAGGCAGGGTGTCGTGGACATTCATGAATGCTTGACGCAGAAAATTCAGAATGGTTTCAAACCGGCTGCCCACATCCGGATCATGCGTCATCATCTCTTTTTCAAGCTTGAGAATGTAGCGCTTCAGGGAGAAGGGGGACATGGCCCGGCCATGAACAAGTTTTTGGCAGCGCCGGGCAAGATCACAGAGGAACTGCGCCAGAGACGCGCCCTTAGGAGCGTCTTTAATATAAGCGGGTCTGTCCAAAGGGGTGCCTGGGATAAATTGTGAAACCTGCCACCAGGCGCCTTCACAAAAAGCTAAAAACTCACCCCCCGGTGTCTTGAGATAGGGAGCGACCTGGCTCAAACCTTCAGCGTAAAGCCGGTCCAACGTGCTGCTGATAAAGGTTTTTCTTTCCCGAAGGGCCGGGGCCACCTGCTCTAAGATAAAAACACCACCCGCCTGATCTTCAAACGCCGTCCGAAACAGGGATCGCTCCGGGCTGCCCTGAAGCTCAAGCTCCGGCCGGATAATTTTAAAACTAAGGCCCCATTGCCGGGCCACAAATATGAGTGTTTTGAGAGGGATTATTAAAGACATCCTCAAACCTTCATCACCTTCCAGCGGCCATTAAAATCAGATTGGATTTCCCATGAGTTCATCAGATTTTTTTGTTAACATATCCCGATACATCGTGACAAGTGCGGAGGATGGGTTGAACAATAAAAACGGATTCAGTCGTCCTATACAGTGTCTGTTCCTAACAGTGCCTGTTACCGCTGTTACCGCTTGACGTGCAAGACAATATTTGAGATAAATCTAATTCAAAAAAATCCGATCTCCAACCATCATATCCATCACAACAGAAGGCGGGAATCTCTCTTGCTTAAATGTGATCATTGACACAGCAAACCGATTGAATATCATCATGTTGATTGCGATAACGAGAATGGGAGCGCCATGAGAGTTTCCCCCAAAAAGAAAGGCTCAGCCTGGTTCATGTCCGCCCATCAATGCCCGGTGACCGGCCTTGCCGTCACCCACCCGGAATCCGTGGTTTCATCAGGGCCGGGGAGCGATTTCCACGCAGAGGCAGCCAAGATTGGCGACAACTTTCTTCTTGTTAAATCATATGGATATGTCACTTCAACCGCCGAGTCTGAGCTTTTGGCGTTCTTTGATAAATATATCCAGCGTCATTTCGACATCAAAAAGGGCATCATCTATATTGAAGATTATGAACATATTTCCGGCGGCGATTCAGACTCCAGAAAACAATATATTGCCTATTTCAAACGCAATGATTTCCTTTTTGCCACGATATTATTCAATCTCCCGCCAATCTATAAAATCAGTTTCAACCTCTTTAAAAAGCTCAATATTTATTCATCACGGGCGAATGCGGTGGATTCATATGAACAGGCGATTGCACTTGCGCTTCGCATATCCAATAAAAACATAGGATTGATAGACGAATCCATCCCAGACAAAAAAGAGCGTTCTCTATCTTCTTTCTTGATAAAAAAATTAACGCTGACAGCCCAATTGGACCTGTTCATTAAGAAAATCACGGGTGGCGGTTTTTTCTTTAAAAAAAATTCAAGGATCAGAAGCATACAACAATATTCAGAAGACCTTCTCAAATACATTGAATCAATTGACTGGCAGAAACCAGGAGTTCATCCGCCGCCCGATGGGATATATGACACCATTTCATCCAGAAAGGTATTTGATGCGATCAGCTTTGTAAAATCTGAAATCGACTCCCTTTTAGAAGAAAGGACCGCCGCTGAATTTGTTTTAAGGGAAAGCGAAAAAAAATATCGCTTGCTGGTGGAACACGCAAAAGCAGGCATATGCGAGTACGATTATATTGCCCAAAAAATAACAAGCGCAAACAATGCCCTATTGGATATCACCGGGTATTCAAAGGACGAACTGCTGGTGATGAATCTCAGTGATATTTTAACCGATAAGGGCAAAGAAAACTTCTATGAACGCCTTTCGCTGCATTATTCAGGCAAACCCGTTACCCCGGACTTTATCTATCAGATAATAACTAAAAAAGGGGATGTGAAATGGGTTTTGTCAAATGCGCATGTCACCTATTTCGATAACCGACCCCAAAAAGCCAGTATTGTCCTTACCGACATCACTGTTTTAAAAACCATTGAGAGCCAGTTGATGGAATACCAGCACAAACTAAAAAAGCTCTCGGTTCAATTGTCCATATCGGAAGAAGAACAACGCAAAAGCCTTGCATCGCAGCTTCATGACAACATCAGCCAGGAATTATTTGTCGCCCAACTTCAGCTGGAATCATTTGAAAAATCCCTCAACGATGATGATCAACGCGCTGAAATTTCAAAAATTAAAAAACATGTTATTCAGTTGATAAAAGAAACGCGAAGCCTGATTTTTGACTTGAGTCCGCCCATGCTGTATGACTCGGGTTTATCAGATGCCCTGGACACATTGGCCAGAATGACTGAAGCAAAATTCAGTCTGAATGTTTTTACGAATTTTTCCGACAATAGTTATCATATAAATGATGATATTAAATTTATAATTTATCGAAATATCAAAGAACTCATTCACAACATCATCAAACACGGTAAAGCAAAAAATATATTCATCAACGTAAAAAATTCTCAAAATAGCCTCAAAGTGATTGTAAAAGACGACGGGGTTGGCTTTGATCCTGCGAGTCACAACAACGGGACAAACACGCACGTCGGTTTTGGATTGTTTGATATCAGGGAAAAAATCAGCCATCTGGGCGGAAAAATCAACATCGACTCAGCACCGGGTCATGGAACTTCAATTTACATGGAAGTCCCACTGGAAATGGCTTTACACCCCCCGCCCCATCTGGTAGATGAAATTCTCTAAGGTCGATATTTTTAATACACATTCGCAGAGGTTTATATGCCTGTACCGATGATCCTGGTGATCGCCACCCGAAACCCTGGAAAAACTTCTGAAATCAGGGAAATGCTGAAAGACTTTCCCATAACAATCAAAAACCTCAACGATTTCGGGCCGATCCCGGAAGTGGTGGAGGACGGCGCCACTTTTGATGAAAATGCCTATAAAAAATCGAGCTTTACCGCCCGGGTGCTTGGATATCCGGCCCTGGCCGATGATTCCGGGTTGTGCGTGGACGCGCTAAACGGGGCGCCCGGTGTGCTTTCTGCGAGATATGCCGGTGAGAATGCCGCCGATAAGGAAAACAACGATAAACTGCTGGGGGAATTAAACGGAATATCCGCCCGGAAGGCGGCATTTGAATGCGTGATTTCCCTTGCCGTCCCCAATGGAGCAGCCCTGACTTATGATGGTCGATGCGAGGGAATCATCGCGGACAAGCCGGCCGGAAACAACGGATTCGGATATGACCCGATATTCTACTACCCACCCCTGGGTAAAACATTCGCCCAAATGACCCGGGAGGAAAAAAACAAGGCAAGCCACCGGGGCAAAGCCCTTGCTGAAATGCGGAAAGAATTCGACAAGGTGTTGAAGTGGCTGAAGCTTCATCTTCCAGAGGAAATGAAATTTTCGTGCAGGGAACCGATTCAATGTTAGCTGACCTTGTTCTTAAAACCCGGAGCTGCCGGCGGTTCAAGGAGGACCGGCCCATCAGCATCGACACATTAAAAGAGTTGGTGAACCTGGGGCGGCTGTCCGCATCTGCGGCCAACCGTCAGCCCTTAAAATACATTATCTCCAATGACGCCAAAACCAATGGGGAAATATTCTCCTGCCTGGCCTGGGCGGCTTATCTGAAAGACTGGCCCGGCCCTTGTGCCGGCGAGCGGCCTGCGGCTTATATTGTAATCCTTGGGGATACCGCCATCTCCACCGAATTCTGGTGCGATCATGGCATCGCCGGCCAGAGCATTCTCCTTGGCGCCTGTGAAAAAGGGATTGCCGGATGCTTTATCGGCGCCATCAATATGCCCAAACTTCGGGATGCCCTGGAAATCGAAGAACGATTTAAAATCATGCTGGTTATCGCCCTGGGCGAACCGGCGGAAAAAATTGTCATTGAAAGCGTCGCGCCTGACGGCGACATCCGGTACTGGCGGGATGAAAAAGGGATCCATCATGTTCCCAAACGGCCATTGGAAGAAATCATCATAAATGTTTATCCTAAATATTAATCCTCTAAAAAGAATGAAAATCCTATGAAACTCCAAGCAGAATTAAACAGGATCAGAAACGCCCAGTCTAATATCTACAACAACATTACCCGCAAGGACATCATCCGTCAGGCGGTGGATTTAAAAGAAGCCATGGCCGTTCAAAGCGGCGCCCTGTCCACGTGGACGCCCCCGGAATCCACCGGGAGATCCCCCTTGGACACCCTGGTGGTCCGGAGACCGGAATCCGAAGGGTTTATCGACTGGAACTCGCCCAATAACCTCCCCCTTGATCCGGAGTCTTTCGACATGCTTTTAGAGGACGCCATTGCGTGCCTGAAAACAAAAGACCGGCTCTATTTCACAGACCGCGTGGTGGGAGCTGACCCGTCATACGCCCTGCCGGTCCGGACCATCACCGACCGGGCGCTGACCTGTCTGTTCACCAAAAACATGTTCCGCAGGGTGCCGGAAAATATCAAGTCCAGTGTGCTGGCAGACAAGGAATTCACCCTGATCGTTCTCCCGTACGATAAGCTCGACAGGGTCAAATATAACGGCCGCCTCAGAAACCTTCCCACCGGCCTGACCTCGGACATGGTCATAGCCATGGATTTTGTCCGAAAGGCCGGGCTGGTTTATGGTTCCGCATACTGCGGCAGCGCAAAGAAACTCATGTTTACCGTGATGAACTACTACCTGCCCTTTGAAAATATCCTTCCCCTGCATTGCTCTGCCAATGAGGGAAAAAACGGCGATGTCACGCTTTTTCTGGGCCTTTCAGGTACAGGGAAAACAACATTGTCCGCAGACCCCTCCCGTGCACTCATCGGCGACGACGAGCATGGATGGAGCGAAAACGGCATCGCCAATTTTGAATACGGCTGCTATGCGAAGCTGATCAATCTTGACCCTCAAAAAGAACCGGAAATTTATAAAGCGGTATTTCATAAACGGGAGTATCTCGACCACGGGGCCATCATTGAAAACTGCATGACCTATCCGGACGGCCGGGTCGATTTAAATGACGACCGGCTGACCCAGAACAGCCGGGTCTCCTATCCGTTGTCGTTTTTGAGCAACATCAAGGAATCCGCCAGGGGCGGACATCCCAAGACCATCATCTTTCTCACCGCCGACGCCAACGGGGTGCTCCCGCCTGTTTCCCGACTGAACCCCGAACAGGCCATGCTCTGGTTTTTAATGGGATACACCAGCAAACTCGCCGGCACGGAAACCGGTATTGTCTCCCCGGTGTCCACATTTTCGAGATTTTTCGGCCAGCCGTTCATGCCGAAAAAACCCGGGTATTATTCCGACCTTCTCGGCATGAAAATGAAGCAGCACAACACCCGGGTATTTCTCATCAACACCGGCTGGAGCGGCGGCCCCTACGGAGAAGGCAAAAGAATCGACATCCTGGTCACCCGGGCAATGATCGACGCGGCCATTGAAGGCAAACTCGATGACGTTGAATATCTGGAAAACAAAATGTTCCATGTCAGCGTCCCCAAACAATGCCCCGGGGTGCCGGCCGATATCCTGATGCCTGAAAACACCTGGAAAAACAAGGACGCCTTTGCGGAGCGGGCAAAAAAGCTGGCTGCGGAGTTTTCCGGCAATTTTGACAAATCCTACGGGAATGCAGGCTTTGACCACAGCATTATTTCCCAGTGCCCGGGGAAATAAAAATCTGAATAACAGAATTCAAAATCCAGGAACCGGTATCCAGAACCCTGAAGGTCTGGATTATTTTAGTTCTCAGCATGCTTTTCCAATTCAAAACAAAATCAACCGTGAGGCATTGTTACCAAGCAAAGCAATCTCAATG
>JALOPH010000108.1 GCA_025453995.1 Desulfobacterales bacterium | reverse complement strand
TAACGCCGTCCGACGGGCCGACAACCCCTTCTGTTTCCATCATCTCCACAATACGGGCGGCCCGGTTGTACCCGATCCTCAGATGTCTCTGTATCATCGAAATGGACGCCTGACCGGTCTTGGTCACCAGCGCCACAGCCTCGTCATACCGGTCATCATAATCCTTATCCCCGTTTTCCCCTTCTTCGGGTTCCGGAATCTGGAGGATGGCATGATCATATTCAGGCGGTTTCTGGGCTTTGAGGAATTCGATCACCCGGGACAATTCCTCTTCAGAAATAAATGCGCCATGAATGCGCTGGAGTTTTGCCGTGCCGGGAGGAAGAAACAGCATGTCGCCGTTTCCCAGAAGTGTTTCAGCGCCGTTGGCGTCAATAATGGTCCTGGAATCGATTTTGGATGAAACCTGAAAGGAAAGCCTCGTGGGGAAATTGGCTTTGATCACGCCGGTGAGAATATCCACGGATGGGCGCTGGGTAGCCAGAATCAGATGTATGCCGGCAGCCCTGGCCATCTGCGCTAAACGGGTCAGGCTGACTTCCACGTCCCTGGATGCCACCATCATCAAATCCGCAAGCTCATCAATGATGATGACGATATAGGGAAGCGTTTCCTGGGGCGCATCAACGGCAATATCTTCTTCGGAATCAGCTTTTTTGACCTTCCGGTTGTACTGGCGGATGTTTCGGACTCTTGCTTCTGAGAGCAGCTTATAGCGCCTCTCCATCTCCCGGACCGCCCAGAAAAGGGCATTGGTGGCTTTTTTCATTTCCGTGACCACCGGCGTGATCAGATGGGGGATTCCGTCATACATGGACAGTTCAATGCGCTTGGGATCAATCATGATCATTTTAACTTCTTCGGGGGTGGTCTTAAACAGCATGCTCGTGATCATGGTGTTAAGCGCCACGCTTTTCCCAGTCCCCGTGGCGCCGGCAATAAGCAGATGGGGCATGGTCTCAAGATCCGCCACAATGGGGTTCCCCACAATATCTTTTCCCATGGCGAGCGTCAGCTTGGATTTGGACTTTTCAAACGCTGCAGACACAATCACATCTTTTATAACAACAATTTCACGCTTGGCGTTGGGAACCTCGATACCGATCACCGCCTTTCCGGGAATCGGCGCAATAATGCGGATGCTCATGGCCCGGAGCGCCAGGGCCAGGTCATCGGATAGATTCACCACCTTGTTGATTTTAATGCCGGGCGCAGGCTCGAATTCAAACCGAGTGACCACCGGACCGGGGAGCACGGTGACCACTTTCCCCTTCACGCCGAAATCGTCAAGCTTCTGCTCCAGAAGCTTTGACATCTGCCGAAGATTTTCATGATCCACAGAATCAATGACGACTTCAGGATCTTTTAAAAATCCCACGGGCGGCAGTTGAAACCCTTCCTTGGGCTTCATGGATTCAAATTCCTGTTGTTTGGGCATGGGTACCGTGCGCAAGGGCCTGGGTGGAAGTGTTTGCCTGATGGTGATGGGGCGCTCCTCCGCAGGCTCCTCTTTAACCTCAAGCGCAGGAACGGATGGGGGCTGGGTAGGCAGGGGTTTTTTAGGTTTAGGCGCTTTGGCAGCTGGTTCTTTTTCAATTCTTCTTTTTACCCAACTCGCCTTTACAGCCTGCAAAATTTCAAAAACCTTTTTCAGCGCCTGAAAAGACCTCATGGATAAATAGCAGATGCGCCGGCCTGTCCATGCAGTCAGCCGGATAGCCTTTTTCCCTGTTTCCACCACAGAAACATCCGTTGAAAGGATAAAACCGATAAATAAAAACAGGATAAGAATGACGGTGGCGCCGGTCCAGTTGGAGTACTTCATTAAAAAGACTTTGACGGGATAGCCGACCATCCCGCCGGCTGAATACATCCGGCCGAGAATGAAATAAGCATCCTGGTAAAGAGCAAACAGGCTTCCGGTGGCTACCACCAGTACAACTCCGCCGATGGTGTTTAAGACCACTTTTTCACCGGGTTGATTTCGGAAGAACTCAACGCTGGTAATAAAAAAAAGAACCGGGAACCAGAATGCCCCGACACCGAAGAGTCCGATCAACAGGCCTGCCAGATGAGCGCCGAATAAGCCGAAAAAATTCTCCACGCCTCCGTTTCCGCCGCCATGGTGAAAGGAAGGGTCCTCAGGACTGTAAGACATCAGGCTGATTAAAGTAAAGACCACGAGGAAAAAAAGAAGAATGCCGATGATTTCTTTACGCATGCGCATGAGTCGTCAAACCTCAAGGATAAAAGGGAGAATCACAGGTTTTCGTTTTATGGTAAAAGTGAAATATTCGCGCAATTCCCGTAAAAGCCTCCTTTTCAGTACGTCAATCCGCCCAGCCGGGTCCATTAGCGCAATCTCTTCTATGATTTCAAGAACAACGCATTTTGCGTCTTCGATAATATGCCCTGTTTCATGCTCAAACACAAATCCTTTTGAGGTGATTTCCGGTCCAAAAACAATAAAACCGGTCTCCTCATCCAATGCAAGGGTCACCACTACAAGTCCTTCCTCGGAAAGCATCCGCCTTTCCTTTAACACAGAGCGGCCCACATCCCCGATTCCCTTGCCGTCCACCAGCACCCGGCTCGTGTCAACCGAGCCCGAAATTCTACCGCCGGATGCGTCAAACTCGATTATCTGGCCGTTTTCAGCAAGAATCACCCGGTCCCGGGAAATGCCGAACTCTTCGGCCAGCTGGGCGTGGTGAATGAGATGCCTGTATTCCCCGTGAATCGGAATGAAATATCGGGGCCGGGTCAATCCGATCATCATTTTCAGCTCTTCCCGAAACGCGTGCCCGGACACATGGATATCCGATATCTTTTCATAGATCACATCCGCCCCTTTTCGAAAAAGGTTATTGACGATCTTGGCGATGGCTTTTTCATTTCCGGGTATGAATTTTGACGACAGGATGACAGTGTCGCCGGGCTCCACCTGAATCTGTTTGTGGGTCCCGATGGACATTCGCGTCAAAGCGGACATGGGTTCTCCCTGGCTGCCGGTGGTCAATATGAGCACTTCCTCTGAATTGAAATGGTTGATCTCCTCCACATCAATGACAATGTCATGGGGGATTTTGAGCATATTCAACTCAACGGCGATCGCGACACTGAGTTCAATGCTGCGACCGTTGAATAGTATTTTACGCCCCCTGGACGCGGCGATATTCACTACCTGCTGGATTCTGTATATATTTGACGCAAAAAGCGCGACAATCACCCGGCCCCTGCTTTTGGTAATAATTTTTTCAAGGGTTTCTCCAACCCGTTCATCAGAGATGGTATGGCCCTCTTTTTCCACGTTGGTGGAATCGGAAAGCAGCGCAAGAACCCCCTGCTCACCCAAACGGGCAAACGTTTGAATATCTGTGGCCATGCCGGGTATGGGCGTTTTTGAGAGCTTAAAGTCGCCGGTATGGACAATAAGGCCTGCGGGGGTGGTGATGCCGAGCCCTACGCCGTCTACAACGCTATGATTGACCCGGATAAATTCAAATTCGAAGGGAGGGATCCGCAATCCTTTGCTGGGTGTGATGGTATTGAGTTCCGCGTTTGCCAGAAGATCGTGTTCTTCAAGCTTATGTCGGAGCATTCCCAGAGTAAAAGGAGTGCCATATACCGGCGCGTTGACTTCTCTTAAAAGATGCGGCAGCGCGCCGATATGATCTTCATGGGCATGGGTCAATATAATGGCGGCCACGTTTGTCTTTTTCCGCCGGATATATTCCATGCCTGGAATCACATAATCCACGCCAAGCATATAATCTTCCGGAAACATGAGCCCCGAGTCGACGATGACAATGGTATCGCCGTACTCAAAAACCATCATGTTCATCCCGATTTCACCGAGACCGCCTAATGGAATTATTCTGAGTCTACCGTCCACAACTTGGATGCCCAATAGTCGTTGTATGATGCATATGATTGTCGATCATGTGACAATTTCAAGTCTTGTAAATATCGAATCCACAAAAGAAATAAACCAGTTCAACTGGTCCTGGTTCATATAGCGGATGCAATCGCACCGAATCCGGCTTCTCGTCCGGATCAGCAGTTCCGCGGTCAATGATGAAGGTTCCAGGTGGATGGCAAGATAGTGGGGATGGCAACTGGTGTGCGTGTGTTGTTCTTTGTCGTAAAGCGAAACGTCCAAAGGAATCCAGTAAATTTCTCCCATATCCGGCGGACCGAAATGATCATCCAGATAATTTTTGATTTTCTGATAGTCATCCGGCCGAATTTCATCGATAACATATTGTTTCATAATACAATTTATACCACAGGAAAGTCATTTGCGCAAGAAAACTATTTAAAAAAACCGGGGAAAAATCCGAAAATTCTGAACCGGGCCATCGTCCTGTGATCAATGGCGAGATTCAAAATCGATCAGGCGTTTCTTTAACCCGATACCCCCGCCGAATCCTCCCATCCCTTTGTCGCTGCGGATAACCCGGTGACAGGGGATCAGAATCGGATAGGGATTATGGGCAAGGGTCGTCCCGACAAACCGATACGCTCTTGGATGGCCGACGCCAACGGCGATATCGCGGTAAGTGGCCAGACTTCCAAACGGAATTGCCGCGGTTTGGTAAAGCACGGCTTTTTGAAGATCTGTAAATGCATCCATGGACATGACCTCCCAGGGTGGATCCACGGGGCGGCCTTTAAAATATTGAGTCAGGAGGGCTCCAACCTTAAGTACCGGATGATGAGAACCGTGAGTCTGCTTCGAATAAAGGGCGACCGAAACTTTCTTCTTTTCAGAAGGCAAAAGGATCTCCATGAGACGAAAGGGGTGATCCATATAAAAAAGCGACATGAGGCCGATGGGCGTTTCGACCCCAAAGCAGCAAAGACTGGCATCATTCATGGACATTAAACTCCGTCATATTATCGGATGGGTCAAATTCAATCGGCGCCCAGGATGTCAGCTGCTTGAGGCCAGGGATCAGACCGAATTCGCCTTCACAGGATCGAGACACCTGAATCTGTTCAAGCTGTGCCGTATTTTTGATTCTTGCGACTCTTAATGCCTCAACATCCGCCACACCGGTTGTTTTCATGCAGGCTTCAAGGCATTCCAGGTCTGTATCAAAATGAATCGGGATGGCGGCTTTTTCAGGAGATATGGCGGTGATGGCATTGAGAAATGTTTTATGCATATCGATTTGCGCGACCAGCCGGGTGGTTGTAACATCGGCTAAGCCGATGCCGTTGGCGTTGCCCTCCGAAGCAAGCGACAGGTCCCGGACAAAAATCCTCTTTGCGTGTGGCCAGTCATAAAGATTCCCTACAATATCGCGGTGCCGTCCGGTGACATTGGCGTCCATTCCGATCCCTGAGATATCCTTGCCTATCTGATCCACAATCAGAATATCCAGATTGTCAAAAGGAATGCGCGGGGCCATCCGGGCAGCGTCTTTTAAAAGCTCCTTTTCCCTTGAAATGATATTTTCAGGCATGAGTATCTCGATATGGGCAAGTTTTCCGAATCCATCCTCGACCATGGCGATGCTGAAGAGTATGTGAAGCCTGCCCAACAAGAATCTGGCTGCCTCTTCAATAATTGAAAATGTATGCGCCACTGCAAACCGATGAAATTCTGATGCCCCTTTTTGCTTTCCAAGGCCGATGGTCATCATTTTACATATTCCGCTTTCAATGTCAGCCCTGAATTTGGTATGGCGCTTGACGCGATTGATCAGCACAATATGATCCGCAGATAATGCCGATGATGCTGCAAAAATTGGCAAGCCCGATGGGAGCACGCCGATGCACTCGACGGCCATATCCGCATTCACCGGCGCATTCATGGCGGCTTCGCTGATACCGTAGCGTTCCAGGATGCTTCTCTGGCCATCCGGCGTGGCCCCGCCATGGCTTCCCATGGCCGGCACAATAAAAGGTTTAAATCCTTTTTCCCTTAAAAAACAAATGGTTTTCAACACCACCCCATCAAGATTGTCTATATTGCGGCTTCCAACGGCAATGGCAACGGTTTCTCCTGCGCCGGCGGGACGCAGATGGGATAAGGGTTCAAAGGCGGCACGTATGGTTCCGGGGGCGTCTTTGATGCTGGAATGATAAAGCGGCTGCCTGACAAAGGCCATTTCCGGAAATTGAAATCGACGATTCATCCCCGTAATCGTCCAACGATTAAAAAAAATTCAGGAGGGGTTGGAAAGAAAGACAGGTGGCTCAATGAAAATTTTACCCGGCCGTTGAATAACAGCCGGGTAAAATTTAATGGATTACATTTCTTCAACTGTAATGGCGCCGGGTTCGCAGACTTCGATGCAGCTTTCGCATCCAAGGCATTCCTCGGCATTGACCGGAACTGATTTGCCGTCCTGCATTTCAAATACCTCAACAGGGCAGACTTCCACGCATTCTTCGCATCCTTGACATTTATTCGGATCGACAACAGGGTTAAACGCCATCTTTCATTCTCCTTTTTTAAATTAATGCTTTAAAAAACAGCCCATTTGCTTATCATAAAAAATTTTAAGGAAATCCAATAACCCAATTATAAAATCGAGTCAAGTCTTCTTTTATATTTTCGTGTCGTGGACCATTATCCCCCTGTTTCGCAGCTGATCCCGGATTTTATCCGCCAGCTCGAAGTCGCCGGATTTCCGGGCAAGATCCCTCTCTTTAAGCAACGACCTTATTTCTGCATCCATTTCATCGGATTTGAATTCAAAAATTTTGACCACCGCGTCAATGCTTTTAACGGCCTTTAATATTTTTGAAGCATCATCTGGGCTGATCTTCTGGGCCTCGATGAGCTTGTTGATCTGTTTGACGCTTTTAAAAATGCCGGCCAGGGCCAGAGGGAAATCCAGGTCGTCATCCATGGCATTGATAAATCCCTGGCGGACATCATAGACAATCTGGTCAATTTCCGGAAAAGACAAGCCGTGCGTGACATTCATCAGCGATTGCATGCAGGCGTCAAGGCGCTTCAATGCATTCCTTGATTGAAGGAGTCTTTCTTCGGAAAACGCCAGCGGTTTTCTGTAATGACTGCTGATAATCCAGAAACGGATTTCCCTGGGAGTGTATCCTTTCTGTATCAACTCAAAAACAGCAGGTAAACCTACGCGCGAACCCCCGGCGTCCTTTTCTTCCATGGAAACCCCCTCGCAATGCAGCCAGTATTTTGAAAGCGGTTTGCCGGTAATGGCCTTTGCAATGGCCAATACATTTTCATGATGGGGGAACAGCAGGTCTCTACTGCTTGCGTGAATGTCAAATGTTTCCCCAAGGTGCTTCATGGACATGGCCGCACATTGAATGTGCCAGGATGGACGAACGTTGCCCCATTCGGTTTTCACATAAATACCCCTTTTCAAGTCAGACAGACGGGCGCGTTTCAAAAGGGTGAAATCCTTTGGATTGTTTTTTTCATATTCATCTAAATCGACCGTGGCGCCCAGCTTGATTTTGTCCAGGTCAATTCCGGAAAGCTTTCCATATTCGGGGAATCCGGCAATATTAAAATAAAGAGAACGCAGCTTTTCATAGGCCGCCCCTTTTTCCATGAGCTGTTGCGCCAGCATGGCCATGTCGCTGATGTGCTCGCTGGCTTTGGGATATTTCTGAGCGGGTTGAATCTGAAGGGTTTCCAGATCCTGTTTGAACAGATCAATATATTTTTGGGTAAATTTGGTTAAATCCTCCCCGGCGTCTTCCGAACCCTGGATGGTTTTGTCATCAAAATCAGTGATGTTCATGATATGATGTACGTCATAACCCCTGAATTCCAGATAGCGGCACAGTATATCCGAAAAAATATACCGCCGGCATTCGGCAGCATTCATCCGCGCGTATGCCGTCGGGCCGCAGGAATAAACCGTTACTTTGCCGGAATGTATGGGTTCAAAAGGCTCTTTAGCCCTTTTCATGGTATTAAACAGCTGGATATCAACCTTCTTTTTAACCTCAAAAAGCGGGGTGCTGAGATACCTCTCACCGCTATCCGAGAAAATAACGACAATGGCGCCGTTCTCCATCTTTTGAGCTTCCCGGACGGCGATCACCATGGCCGCGCCGCTGCTCATGCCGACCAGCAGGCCTTCTTCCTTGCCCAGCCGTCGGGTCATTTCAAAGGCATCTTCGTCCTCAATATTAACCTTGACATCCAGCATATTCTTATCAAATATTTCCGGACGGTAAGCTTCCTTCAAATTTTTCAGACCTTGCAGTTTATGTCCAAGGTATGGCTCCACGCCAATCACCTGGATGTTGGGGTCGTACTCCCTGAACCGCTTGGCAAGCCCCATGACGGTTCCGGTGGTCCCCATGGTGGCGATGACTTTGGATATTTTTCCATCGGTTTGCCGTATGATTTCATTGGCGGTTCCGTGGTAATGGGACATCCAATTGGCGTCGTTGTTGAATTGATCGGTCATAAAATACCGGTCCGGGTCTTCGCGAACCAGGCGGTAGACTTCTTCTATGGCTCCATCCGTGCCTAAATGACCGGGCGTCAGAAGGATTTCCGCCCCACGAGCAGTTAAAATCTTTCGCCGTTCGACACTGACCGCTTCAGACATGGCAAGCAGAAGCCTGTACCCCTTGACTGCGCATACCATGGCAAGGCCTATTCCCGTATTCCCGCTGGTTGCCTCGATGACAATTTTATCCCGGGTCAGCTTGCCGGACTTTTCCCCGTCGAGTATCATGGCCAAAGCCGGTCGATCTTTAATGGACCCGCCGGGATTAAAATATTCAAGCTTTGCAAATATTCTGACTTTTGGATTCGGGTTTATTTTCTGTATTTCCACAAGCGGTGTATTGCCAATGGTGTCGAGTATCGAAAAATTCATTCATATATCCTTGTTCAGGTTCATGCGAATCAATCTTGGCGCAAGTTCCGATTGAATCTTTTCTTTGACGTCATTCTCATTCCCCGAGGCGTCAATTACAATAAAACGCTCAGGCTCTTTTCGGGCAAGTTCAAGATATCCCCTGCGGACTTTTTCATGGAATATCAGCTTTTCATTTTCAAAGCGCGTTTCAGCACTGGGCCGGCTTCCGTTATTGATCTGATCCCATGCGCGCATAAGCCCGATTTCAGCAGGAAGGTCAAGAACAAATGTAACATCCGGTTTGAAACCGCCCAGAACCAGTTGATGTACGTCATGGATCATCTTCATGTCAAGGCCCCGGGAAACACCCTGATAGACCGTGGTTGAGTCATGGAAACGATCGCATATGACGATTTTCCCCATTGATATCATCGGATGGATCAATTCCTGAATATGCTGAACCCG
Organism: Desulfobacterales bacterium; assembly: GCA_025453995.1. GTDB lineage: Bacteria > Desulfobacterota > Desulfobacteria > Desulfobacterales > Desulfosalsimonadaceae > JALOPH01. Next base: position 1,473 of record JALOPH010000108.1, on the reverse strand, counting down.
GTCAGCGGCATACAGCAACAACTCGGTGAGGGGATGAATTTCTGCATTGCCCGGATCCAGAAGAATTGAGCGGATTTTTTCCCCGATGCCTGTGCCGCCGGGTTCCTTGGTCACCACGCAATCATGCCCTATGCCCTTTAAAAACTCCACGATATGACTGATCTGGGTCGTTTTTCCGGACCCTTCGATTCCCTCCAGCGTGATAAGCATTATTATCCTTTATTTGCCTTTATAAAAATAACGTTCCAGAAGCTTGTGATACGGCGTCCAGTCTCCATCCGTGCCGTTGGATTCCATAAACTCCCGTATCCCATTGACCTTGGAGTCGATCTCGTCAAGATAATGCAGCATCACCGCCTCAAGCGTCATGGGCGGTTGGGGCGAACCGAGTTCTCGGGAACCATGATGGCTGACGATGAGATGCTTCAACAGGATGCTCGCTTTTTCTGGGAATGCCTCTATCTGGTTGATTTTTTTTTCAATCATATCAATACCGATGACGATATGACTGATGAGTCGCCCCTCGTCCGAATATTCAATGGAACGTTCATACTCAAATTCTTTGACCTTCCCGATATCATGAAGCATGACCCCCGTCAAAAGCAAATCTCGATCAATCCCTCCATAATGATCCACTACCCTTTCAGCCAGCAATGCCAATGAAAGGGTATGCTCCAGAAGGCCCCCGAGATATGCATGATGCATTTTCTTGGCAGCCGGCGCCAGTTTGAATCTATCGACAAATCCGTCGTCCTGCCAGAACAATGTCATCAATTTTCTATAATGAACGGTTTCAATGGTTTCGGAAATCTTCTTCAAGCGTTCAAGCATCTGCTGGACGTTTCGGCGGGTGGCCGGCATGAAATCCTCACAACAGATTTCTTCACTCGACACGGGTTCCATGTCTCTGACGCTGATCTGTCTGGATGCCTTATACTCTCCAACGCTGCCCTTTACCCGGACAAAACCACCCGCGGCTATTTCGCTTTTTAAACGCTCAACATGATCCCATGCAACAGCGTTGATGATGCCGGTTTTATCGACAAGAACCATGCTGAGAAAATACTCCCCATCTTTTTTCCGGACCAGAGTTTTTTCTTTCAGCAAAAAAACATCATCCACTGTTTCAGATAGAACCAGCTCGTTGATATATTTTTTTTTCATCGCTCACGACAATGGATTCAATTCAACTGTTGATACGCTATGTTCTTATAAAACTTGACTTTTTTTCTCATTTTCGATTTTATACTGGAATTTTACTACAGCTTCAAGGTAATATTGTTTAAATACAAAATTTTATTAATAAAATTTATTAACAAAACTTTAAATTCATTTCATGAATAAACAGCGCGTCCTCTACAACCCTTCTGTGAGCGCTCTTCAAAAATTGTGATTGGTTTAATTTTAATAACATCAAGAATTCATAATCACTTGGCTGGCCGCCCCGTACACAACCGCTCCAGAATCTTATTG
>JALOPH010000295.1 GCA_025453995.1 Desulfobacterales bacterium | reverse complement strand
CAATACTTTGGTTCCTTTTTTAAGGCGGCACAAAAAAACGGCCTTTTCGGTAAGATAAAATCCTCCGGGACGAATCGTTTTACCGGTGATGGTTTGCAGATTTTTTGATTCGTATACATTTACCGTCATTTATCTTCCAAAATCCGTTCCACTTCCGCCATTTTACCCAAAGCGACCTTTTCGGACACCAAAACCAACCCGCATTCGGGGCATTTGGCAAGCTCGGTGGTAAAGCGATTTCCCATATATTCAACCGTAACCGGACCGATCTCCAAAGGGCAGCCACATTGAATACATTTCCATTGAAGATCGTCCGGCGTTACATGTTCGCTTTTCATTGCCCGGTTACCTCCATACGATGAGAATATGCGTTGTGAATGTCAAAGGTATTTTCATCCATGGAGTATTCTATCCAGAAGGTCACATTCTTTGGTTTAAACGATGCTTTGTAATGGCCGGTATTTTCATTGAAAATCGTTTTACCGTTTTGTTGAGCATGAAAGATCACTTTTCGGATGTCTTCATCCAGAATTCGCCGTTTTTCAAGTATTTCGCGAACCTGAGCAGATATGCGGATAACGATTTGTTCATATTCTTTTTTTTCCACTGGTTGTTCATTCCAAAGATCTTGTTTGAATCGATCCTTTAACCTGCTGCGATTTTCCCTGCGCCGAGACCAGCCGGGTCGCTTTTTCGCAGCCGGGTCGATGTCCTGCGGGTCTGGAAACAGGATATCCAAAATGTGCATCACACGCTTTCCTGCTGAAGCCAGACTATCTCTGCACATCCCGCAATAGGTGACATAGTCGGAGGGGCTGAGCCTGGCACGTCTGTGTAAGGTTTCTCTGGCGATTTCAGGATGGGCGTTTTGCATCAGGCCGCCGAAGCCGCAACATTCAGTGAATTCACCGGATAAAACAAGTTCTTCAGTGTTGAAATCTGATTTTTGTAAAAGGCTTCTGACTGAATTCTGAATTTGGCGCTCATAACGTGTCGTGCAAGGATCATGTACTGCCAGTTGTTTTTGTTCACCTGAAAAGTGCGATTGCGGCAATCCGATTTTTCCAAAAAATTGCCAGAGGGAAATGATCGGCAAATCCTGAAGATAATCTGAAAATATCCTGTAGCAGGTTGAACAGGCCACAATCAATTCCGGTGTGCCCAGGTCGATCCATTTTTTTTTCCATGATTTGAGATTTTCTTGAAATTGAACTTCACGGCCGGCCCAATGAGCCGGAGCCGAACAGCAGTCAAGCATCAATCCCACACCATTGAATATTTTTGTGCAAAGATATTGGTATGTCTTGAAAACCTTGTCAGGTGAGGATGCGCACAGCTGGCAGCCAGGGAAAAACAGATATGTGCTCGTACTTTTTCCAGGCTGGTGCCGCGCCATGGCAAAATCCTCACCCCGGCTGAAAGCCATGTCCATGAGTGCGAACTCATGGGCAGAAGGCGGCATTTTATCCCGGCTGACCATACTTTTACGGGCTGTCAGGCAGAGGTCCTGCATGGCAAAGTTTTCAGGACATACACGCTCGCAAAGTCCGCACAAACTGCAGGAATTGATCATTTTGTTTGCATGTCGTGCCCCCATGACAATAGACTCGTTGTTATAAATTTCCCGTGCATATCTTTTGGGATATCCACGGTAATGTTCAAGATACGGGCATACTTTCACACACTCAAGGCATTCGCAGAGAATGCAACGCCTGGCCTCATCGATGGCTTCGCTTTCCCTATAACCGGTTTCCGGGCAAGACATTGCTACGGCAGTTGCCGGCGCAATACCTTTCATACTGGTATAGAGTCTTGTGGGATAAGGCCCGTCCTTTTCCCGTCCTGCAATCATGGAGACTTTTTGAAGGTACCTGTCGATAGATGTTGCTGCCCATCGGCCTTCGGCGACCTGCCGGATTGGAGAAGCTGCACTCTTTTCAGAGCATCCACCGGCAAAAACCCCATCAGTTCCAGTGCTCTGTAGTTTATCATTGATATGGAGCGTACCATCAGGGTTTGTTTTAAGTCCTGATTTGCCGGCTGATATGGCATCAAGGCCGATATATATTGCATCAAAGTCTTGCAGGCACCGGCCTAAAAAATCCCCGGTCAAAGCCGGCGAATCGTATTGAATTTTTACTCCCATTTTGGCCAGTACGGCTGTTTCTTCCTCGATGACGGATGAAGGAAGAAGCTCTTTTTCAATACTTTTCAATGGGCCTCCCAATGAATTGCCGGGCTCAAAAATAGTGATCTGATATCCTTTTCTTGCCAGGTCCCAGCAAACCGTCAGGCTGCTTAAACCGCTTCCGAATATCGCAATTTTCTTATCTTTCCCCGGTAATGGGGGCATTATGGTTTTTGGAGCGGGTCTGGAAACACATACCCGCTCAAGGGCTCCGATCTCAATAGGGTCGCCGGCCTCTTTGCGTTTACACTTTTCACGGCAGGGCGCATCGCAGATTCGTCCCAGGATACCCGGGAACGGCATTGTTTTGCGAAGCACCTTCCATGCCTCGTTCCATGCTCCCTTTTGAACATTCTGGACAAAGCTTCGTGCATCCACATGAATCGGGCATGCGGCAATGCACTCAGCGACTTCTTCCTGAATACATTTTTTCTCCAGTTCCCGGAGTTCTTTTTGATCCATTTCAATTCCATTCCGCCGGCTTCAAACCTGCTGTTATCAGCTAAAAAAGCGGATTAATCCGGCTCGGTGCTTTCCTGAGCTCCCGGGCCGGATTGGGTTACCATTTAAATACCTGTTACTTTATCCCTTAAGCCCAGCCAGGACTTTTTCAGGCAAAGCAGGCAAGCGGGTAATCCTTACGCCGCAAGCATTGTAGATACCGTTTATAATTGCCGCATGGGGGCTGGTCAGGGGTAGTTCTCCCACACCACCTGCACCGAACGGTCCTTCGGGCCGGGGAGTCTCCACATAGATCAGCTCCATATCATCCGGAATCTGTTTGATATAGGGGAAACCAGCCCCTCGCAAAGTCGAATGCTTTTGGATGTCTTCAAAGTCCTCGCTGAGCGCCAGGCCCACCCCCTGGGCAATGCCGCCATAGAGCTGGCCATCCACCACGAGCTTATTGTTGATTTTTCCGACATCGGCTAGCAGGGTCATTTTTTCCACATTAGTTTTACCTGTGGCCGTTTCGACGGCCACCTCGGCCATAAAGACGCCGTACATATAGACCGAAAAAGGTGATCCCTGGGCATTTTCATCACAATTGACCGCCGGCGCGCTCCATTTGCCATCGTATGCAGTAGGGATATTTTCCGCAATCATTTCATCATAAGTCCGGTAAGTGCCGTCGGGTTTGCGCATGGCCTTAACTATCTGTTCACAGGCGTTTTGAATGGCACGACCCGTAACCACCTGCTGGCGGCTTCCCCCGGAAGGTCCGCTGTCCGGCGATCTGCTGGTATCGTTCATATCTAGCCTGATTCGGTCCGGTGATACACTCATTGGGCGCAAACCTTCATGGGCAGTTCCCAGTGCTCCCATATCCGCCCCCTGACCGTGGTCCTCCCAGGTGGTAAACACTGTAAAGGTGTTGTCCGGGTTTAATTGAATGCGG
>JALOPH010000294.1 GCA_025453995.1 Desulfobacterales bacterium | reverse complement strand
AGGGGGTTGGAAGGACACTCTGATGCGGATGTACTGCTGCATGCTGTATGTGACGCTATTCTGGGCGCAGCGGGAATGGGGGACATCGGTGTTCACTTTCCGGATCATGATCCATCCTATAAAGATATCAGCAGCCTTATATTGCTTGCAGAGACGTGGAGCATCATCAAAAAACGCTTCAATGCGCTGATCAATCTTGACGCGACGGTTTTTGCGGAATCTCCCAGAATAGCTCCTTATGCCGATTCGATGAAAATTGCGATTGCCAAAACTTTAAATGCCTCTCCTGATCAGGTCAACATAAAGGCGACCACTGCCGAAGGACTCGGATTTATCGGAAAAAGTGAAGGAATTGCCGCCATGGCTGTTGCGTTGATTGATTGAGTGTTTATTTTTATTAATGTTGACAACAATGATATTTATTAAATTTTTTATGATTGACTGCTTTATAATATGCCAATCCGAATTTATAACACATTAACGCGATCAAAAGAAATTTTCGAACCTATGACCCCGGGCAAGGTGAGGATGTATGTTTGCGGCCCGACGGTTTATGATTCATGTCATATCGGGCATGCACGTTCTGCCGTCATATTTGATGTCATTTATCGATATCTGGTTTCCAATGGGTATGAAGTCATTTATATCCGAAATTTTACAGATGTGGATGACAAAATCATTCAACGGGCGAACAGTCTTGGCATATCCACTGAGGCGCTGGCAGAAAAATATATCAATGAATTTCATCTTGACATGGATGCGTTGAAAAATGTTCGACCAACCATTGAACCCAAGGCGACAGAGCATATAGAGCAAATTGTCAGTTTTATCGGAATGCTGTTTCAAAAGGGATTTGCCTATGCGGTTGAGGGTGACGTTTACTTTTCAGTCGAATCATTTAGTGAATACGGGAAACTTTCAGGTAGAAAATTAGATGATATGGAAGCCGGAGCCCGTGTCGAAGTAGACCCCCGGAAAAGAAACCCGTTTGATTTTGTTTTATGGAAAGCCTCCAAACCCAATGAGCCATCATGGGACAGTCCATGGGGGAGAGGCCGTCCTGGTTGGCACATTGAATGTTCGGCTATGAGCGCGGATTACCTTGGAGAGAGCTTTGACATTCATGGCGGCGGAAAAGACCTGATTTTTCCTCATCATGAAAATGAGATTGCGCAATCGGAAGCGGCTTTCGGCAAACATTTCGTTAAATACTGGGTTCACAATGGCTTTGTTAACATTAATCAGGAAAAAATGTCTAAATCGCTGAATAATTTTCAGACGATAAAAGATATTTTAAACTCATATCACCCGGAAGCTCTGCGGCTTTTTTTGCTGTCAAATCACTATCGCAGCCCTGTTGATTTTAATGAACAGGCCATGAGAGATGCCTCCGTCGGCCTTGAGAAAATGTATTCTGTTCTTGAGCGCATAGAGAAGACGCTGGGCATGATTCCTGATATAAAAGACACGACCAATATAAAAAAACAGAAAGCCCAGGATAATTCCTGGAAACTTTTCTGCAATGCCATGGATGATGATTTTAATTCGGCCCTTGGGATTGGAATTCTCTTTGAGGCAATCCGGCGCATCAACCGTTCTCTGGATGAAACGGGAGAGAAAAACTCCTCCCCACAAAAAGATGGTATTGCCGAAGATTGCGCAGATATCCTTCGAATGGCGAATATTCTGGGCATCCTTTCAGAAACCCCATCTGTCTATTTTGAAAGAAAAAAGCAGGTTGAAGTTCAAAAAAAATCCATTGATCCGGAAAAAATCGAAAAAATGATCCTGGATCGCGAGGTTGCCCGAAAGGCAAAAGATTTTAAAAAGGCCGATGAAATCAGAACTACGCTTAAATCTTTAAATGTCCAGATTGAAGACCGCCCGGGTGGAACAATTTGGAAATTCATAGAATGAGGGGAACGGATGTATCATTCAACTTTTAAAATTTATTCAATTTGTCAAAGATTGAATTCTCGCCGCGTTTAACTTCATCGATAATACCGCCAGCGCTATGCAATTTTAAAAACATCCATGGATTTTGTCCTCAACACAGATATGACCCCCAAAGGCGACCAGCCTTTTGCCATTGAAAAATTGACAAAAGGGGTTTTGTCCGGGAAAAAGAATCAGGTCATGCTGGGCGTGACAGGATCCGGAAAAACATTTACGATGGCCAACGTGGTGGAACGAACACAGAAGCCGACATTGGTGATAGCGCCTAATAAAACTCTTGCCGCGCAATTATTTAATGAATTCAAATTTCTTTTTCCGGACAATGCGGTTGAATTTTTCGTCAGTTATTATGATTATTACCAGCCTGAAGCCTACCTTCCGGTTACGGATACCTATATTCAAAAGGATTCCTCAATCAATGAAATGATAGACAAGATGCGCCATTCCGCCACCCGTTCCGTGCTGTCCAGACGGGATGTGCTGGTCGTGGCCAGTGTTTCATGTATTTTCGGGCTTGGCGCTCCGGAAGACTATCTGGCATTGAGAATTAAACTCGAAGTCGGTAAGTCATTTTCAAGGGAAAAACTCTTATCAACTCTTGTGTCGATGCAATATAATCGAAATGATATGGATTTTCACAGAGGGGTTTTTCGTGTCAGGGGCGACAGGGTTGAAATTTTTCCCTCATATGAAGATAATCAGGCAATAAGAATCGAATTTTTTGGCGATGTCGTTGATTCTGTGTCCGAAATTGACCCGTTGACCGGAAATAAAAACAAAATGCTTTCCAGTGTTGTTGTTTACCCTGCCAGCCATTATGTGACCCAACGGGGAACTCGAAAACGCATTTTTAGGTCTATACAGGAGGAATTGAAGGACCGCATCGACTTTTTCATTCAAACAAATAAGCTGATTGAGGCCCAACGAATTGAAGAGCGCACAAATTTTGATTTAGAAATGATACATGAAATCGGGTATTGCAACGGCATTGAAAATTATGCCCGTCATATTACAGGCCGTAAACCCGGACAACCGCCGCCGACCTTGTTGGATTATTTCCCGGACGATTTTTTGCTTTTCGTCGATGAAAGTCATATATCTGTGCCACAGTTAAGGGGAATGTATAACGGCGACCGTTCACGGAAAGAAACCCTTGTTGAGTATGGTTTCAGACTCCCTTCCGCACTGGATAACCGACCGCTCAGATTCGAAGAGCTTGAATCCAGAATTTCTCAGGCTATTTTTGTATCAGCAACACCCTCTGAGTATGAGATCCAAATCAGCAAGGGCGCCATCGTTGAGCAGATAGTTCGACCAACAGGGTTGATCGATCCCTTTATTGAAATTAGAAAAGCAAAAAATCAGGTGGATGACTTGCTTGAGGAGATTCGAAGTCATTCGCAGAGGCATGAAAGAGTCTTGGTGACAACTCTCACCAAGAGGATGGCCGAAGATTTAACCGATTATTTTTCTGACCTTGGCGTGCGCGTTCGATATCTTCATTCAGATATAAAAACATTGGAACGAATCGATATCATCAGGGATTTAAGGCTTGGAGAGTTTGACGTCCTGATCGGCATTAACCTCCTTAGAGAGGGACTTGATATCCCCGAGGTATCATTGGTGGCCATTTTGGATGCGGACAAAGAAG
>JALOPH010000293.1 GCA_025453995.1 Desulfobacterales bacterium | reverse complement strand
ACCCCGCCAATCGCCTTGGGCAAGGGCGGCATCGGCTTCCCGGGCGCTTTTAAGCGCAGCCTGTTCATCAATAATCACAATGGCATTGAGGTCCGGGTTATATTTATGAATGTGATTGAGGTGGGCCGTAATCGCTTCAACAGATGTGATCTGCCCGGACCGGATGGCAGCAGCCATCTCGGTGGCGGTCATGAATACGATGGGCCGCCCGGAACCTGCGGAAGCTCCTTCCGGCGCATGATAGGGCTGGGGTGGGGGCGGGGTGGAGCAGCCTGGGGCCAGAAGAGTGATCAGCAAAGAGAATGCGATGATTGAAAAGATGGTTCGAGATAACAAAATCCCGTTGGCGTGCTTTTTCATATCCCCCCCTTTTTTTGTAAACGAATTATCTCTTCCTGGCCCGGTCGAGTTCCCTTTTGAGTTCTCTTTCCTTGATGGATTCCCGTTTATCGTATTTTCGTTTGCCCCTGGCAAGCGCCAATGAAATTTTTGCCTTTCCGTTTTTAAAGTATACCTTGAGCGGTATCAGGGCGAATCCTTTTTCCTTTAATTTTCCGTATAGTTTTTTTATTTCAGATCGGTTCAGCAGGAGTTTTCTGATCCTTAGCGGATCATGATTGTTGTATGTGGCATAAGGGTAAGGGCTGATGTGCATCTGATAGACATACAGCTCTCCGCCCTTGAATTTGGCGTAAGCATCCTTGAGGTTCGCCCGGCCGGTTCTGAGCGATTTGACTTCAGTGCCCAGCAGCACCAAACCGGCTTCGGTCTCCTCGTCAATATGGTATTCATGCCGGGCTTTTCGGTTTTCAGTGACTATTTTAATATGATCGGTTGTCATACATTATTTACCGGGGATAAAACTTCGTTAGAAAAAATCGATTTTTATTCTTTTTCGGCTTTGAGATCATTGATGAGTTTATTGCCGTAAGTGTCTCTGATCAAGCGCATCACAGCTTCCGTGGTTATTTTTTTGAGAACCTCGGCTGCAAATTCGCGGCATTCTGAAACGCTGAACTTGCGGATCATATTTTTTATGGCCGGTATGGATTGGGGGGACATGGAAAGTTCATCCACGCCGAGTCCAATCAGTATCGGCAGATTCATGATGTCGGCGGCCATTTCGCCGCACATGAAAGTTTTGATATGGTTTTTATTGCCTGCAACGACCACATGATGGATCAGCCGGATGACCGCGGGATGAAGCGCATTGTAAAGGTAATCCACATGACGATTCCCCCTGTCCGCAGCCAGGGTGTATTGCACCAGATCGTTGGTGCCGATGCTGAAAAAATCTACCAGGCCGGCCATGGCGTCGGCAATAATTGCGGCTGACGGCACTTCCACCATGATACCGATATGGATGTCTCTTCTATACGGCAGGCCTTGCTTTTCAAGCGCATTCGCAATTTCATCCAGCAGGCGATAGGTTTCTTGAATTTCTTCACAGCCGGAAATCATTGGGAGCAGAAGCCGGACATTCCCGAATGCAGCGGCCCTGAGAATGGCGCGAAGCTGTGTTTTGAATACATCGGGGTTTTTCAGGCAGAACCGGATGGCCCTGAGCCCAAGGACAGGGTTGGCCTCTTTGGTTTTGGGCGCGCCGTAGATTTCTTTATCCCCGTTAATGTCTAATGTGCGGATGGTCACCGGTTTGGGCGCCATCAATTCGACAACTTCCTTGTATTGCTCAAAAAGTTCCTGCTCATCCGGGAAATCAATCCGATTCATGTAAAGGAATTCGGTTCTGAATAAGCCGATGCCGTCGCCGCCATGATCTTTGACAGTGACGATTTCCTCCGGCAGTTCAATATTTCCCATTACCTTGAATACTTTTCCATCGGTGCTTTTGGCCTGCAAATCGCTGGTGCGCTTGATTTCGGCTTTATGGGCCGCATATTTTTTAATCCGCTCATCATATTCAACAAGGGTCTCTTCTTCCGGATGGATGATGACCAGTCCTTCCATGCCGTCCACAATGATGATGTCATCATTATTAATAATATGTGATGCGGATCCCAACCCGAGCACAGCCGGAATTTCAAGGGTTCGGGCGATGATGCTGGTATGGGACGCTTTTCCGCCGTGGTCCGTAATAAATCCCATGATTTTTTCCAGCTGAATCTGACTGGTTTCAGCCGGGGATAAATTGTCAGCCACGAGGATGACCCGCTTGTTGATGCCGGATATATTGACATCTTTAAATCCCACCAGGTTGCGCATGATGCGGTTGGAAACATGCTCAATATCCGCGGAGCGCCCTTTAAGATAAGGGTCTTCAATGCTTGAAAAGAGGGACTTCGCCTGGGTCGTTGCTTCTTTTAACGCCCATTCCGCATTGACGGATTCATTTTTGATGATCTCGACCGTTTTGCCATGTAGCATTTTGTCGTTTAAGAGGAGAAGATGGGTTTCAAGGATATAGGCATTTTGGCGGAGATCGCTGGGCAACCCTTTTATGATATCCACCAGCTCATTTTTTGCTTTTGAAACGGCATTTTTAAACCGGTTGATTTCATTGGCTGCCTTATGGCTGTTGATGGCGTATTTCTTGATGACGTCAACCCCTTCGCGATCCACGAGATACGCCTTGCCGATACAGATACCGGAAGATCCGCTGATCCCGTGCAATCTGACTTCGCTGGCATCTGTCTGAACTTTTTTCATTACGGTTCCTTGAATCCTTGCTCAAATAGATCAACGATTTGCTTGAGTATGATTTTGTCATCAGAACGCTCTGTCTGAATAGTCAGGCGCGTTCCCTTGGTGCCGCACAAAGATAAAATATCGATCACGCTGGATGCATCGACTTTTTCGCCATTTTTAATCAGCCATACATTGGACGCGGCTTTGGCGGCCAGCTCGGCGATTTTTGCCGCGGGCCGGGCATGAAGGCCGAGTTCGTTGACCACTGTAATTTCTCTGGTTAAATTGTTTTCTAACTTATTCATATTTAAGACAATTCATTAATTAAAACCCTATTCAACTAACATGGAGGCGCTTGGCTTGTCAAACTAAATATTGACAATAGGCAGGTCGGCTGTTAATTTTTCTAAAAGTCATTTTATTAGCAACTTATTGATTTTATAGTTTTTTAACTCTTATCCAGAAGATAGGGAGGAAGCCATGTCCAGTATCACGCGGATTTTCGGAAAATCGACATGACCGCATACCATCGCCGCTCGTGAAGCTTGCACGGCCAAGAAGGTCGACTTTGAATTCATAGATGTCCTGAAAGATCCAAAGCAACTTGAAATCATGATGCAATATTCAAAGGGAGAGCGCCGGGTTCCGGTCATTGTGGACGGTGAGCGCGTGACCATCGGTTTTAACGGAAAAACCTGAAGAATCTGAGATGTCCGGCAGTGTGCCGGAAAAGGTATATCATGGTGGAAAAGCAATATATCATTGATGAAATGGAACTCAGCGAGTCCTGGCGATTGTTTAAGATCATCGGAGAATTCGTTGACGGCGTGGAGGCCATGCATGACCTGGGGCCTGCGGTCAGTATTTTCGGGTCAGCCCGTATCAAGCCGGAACATCATTGTTACCGGCAGACCCTCGAAATTGCCGGGATGCTGGCAGACAACGGGTTTGCCGTAATTACCGGCGGCGGC
>JALOPH010000107.1 GCA_025453995.1 Desulfobacterales bacterium | reverse complement strand
TATATAAAATCAAGTACTTATTTGCAATTTATTTACTTTTTTTACATTATAAATATGTTGATAAATACAGGCTGATACTCGAGTTGTCGGACAGCCTCTTTAGGGGGATTTTAAACTTCTGTTGCATTAAATCCCCCCAACCCCCCTTTGCGAAAGGGGGGCTTAAGCTACCGGCGTTGATCGCTGTGTTTTGGCCCCAGTATAATTGTGACAACAGTATGGAAAATTTTACATTTTTAAAATCGTTTTGGACCAAGCTTTCCGCCATTACAAAAGCTCCTTTTTCAACTGATCCAAAAGTATATCACTCTTCCGAAACGAATCATGGAGCATTGCCAGCAGTTCGGCGGTAGTGTGGATAGTCTCATCCTCTTTCCTATTTGGATTTTTGATATCCAGATCCCAGCCGCGGTCTTGGATGGTTTCAATGGACACTTTCCATGCCACATCACTCTCTTTCCGGTGGTTCCACCATTGTTTAATGGGATCAAATTCCTCCACCCGGATGGGCTTGGTTTTGCTGTAGGCTTTCTGGCCTTCTGGGAGCCGGTGCTCATAATACCAGATTTCTTGCGTAGGCTTGCCTTTTTCAAAAAAGAGCAGATTGGTGGCTACGGTTGCATAAGGCGAAAAAACCGAGTTGGGCAGCCGGATAATGGTGTGCAGGTTGCAGTCTGTGAGCCATTTTTCCCGAATTCGCTGTTTAACGCCTTCGCCGGTGAGCGACCCGTCGGGCAGCACGATTCCGGCCCGGCCGCCGTCATTTAAGAGCCGGATCATTAGAATCAGAAACAGGTCTGCGGATTCCTTGGTGCGGAAATTCTGAGGAAAATTTTTCTCATATCCATTTGCCACCACGCCGCCAAACGGCGGATTGGTGATAATGACGTGGACTTTGTCCTTCTGTTTGTATTCATTTAACGGACGGCTTAAGGAATCATCAAATGAGAGATTGGGGATTTCAATGTCATGCAAAATCAAATTGGTGGTGGCCAGCAGAAACGGCAGGGGCTTATATTCCCAGCCGCAGACATTTTCCTGCAGGCCTTTTCGCTGATCGGCCCGGCTGATCTGATTTTTTAAATGCTCGATGGCGCAGGTCAAAAAGCCGCCGGTGCCGCAGGCCGGATCAAGGATTTTTTCATCAAGCTGCGGGTTGATCATGTCGGTGATGAATCGGGTCACGGCCCTTGGCGTATAAAACTCGCCGCTTTTGCCCGCGCTCTGCAACTCCTTTAAAATCCCCTCATAGATGTCGCCGAATAAATGGCGTTCTTCGGCGATGTTGAAATCCAGCTCATTAAGTTTGTTGAGCACGCGCCGGAGGTTGATGCCGGATTTCATGTAATTATGGTTGCCTTCAAATACATCCCGGATGATCAATGCCCGCCTGCTGCCTGAGCTGACATCCAAACGCCGTAAATCCGGGAATAATTTTTGATCCACAAAAGACAGCAGTTGATCGCCGGTCATGCCCTCGTCGTCTCCGGCCCAGTTGTCCCAATGATAGGCTTTGGGCAAGGGAGACACATAATTGTCCGCCAGCATTTCAAGCTCTTTTTCCTTATCCGAAAGCACCTTGATAAAGATCATCCAGCCCAATTGCTCGATCCGCTGGGCGTCTCCGTTTAGGCCCGTGTCTTCCCGCATGATGTTGCGGATGGTTTTCATCATGCCGCTTAAGTTGATGCTCATTTACTTATGCCGCTCCTGCTGCGTATATCTGAGATTCAAGCTCGCTGACCGCTTTTAAATAATCCGATTTTCCCCCGAAGGCTTCTATGATCTCCATGGGTGACCCCATCCGGTCAAAAGGCGTCACTCTTAAAACATTGATGTCTTCAATCTGGCTGACATCTTCATCAGCGTATTTGTCCAGCAACGCTTCAAGGACTTTTCGGGCGGCCTCGCCGTACTTGGCAAAATAATTGCGCTTCTTTACATTGTTGGCCCGCTCTTTTCGGGTCAGCGGCGGCATGTCCCAGGCCACATGGCAGATGATGTCAAACAAATCGCACTCCCGGTTGACCGCCTGCAACAGATCATCCACCAGAATGCCCTGATCCCTAAGTTCGCCGATAATGGCCTCTTTTTTATCCGAGCGTGTCCATTTGCGCAGAAAGTCATCCAGACTGGCGTATTCATTTAAAATCTGCTGACGGGTAAAATCTTTCAGGCTTACCGTGACGGGCCTGCCGTCTTTATCAAAATAGAGTTCCCGGGTGTTTAACACCGTCACGTCCACGCCGTTGACAAAAATCTTTTCATGGGGAGCATCTTCTATACCCGTCTCATTAAATGGAGATTCAGGAACTTCGGTATAATCCGGCGGATTATTTAAATTATCGGACAGGTCTTCAAACTCTGTGATTTCTTCGCCGTCTTGTTCATCAATGACGGGCGCATCGTCATGTTCTTCTTCAGATTCAATGTTGGATATGACTTCATCCTGGGACACGGGCTTGATGCGCACCGGATCCCCGTCAAAATCCGGGTCGGAAAACAGATCGGTGACATTGCGAAAATCCAGAATGGTAAAATACCGTTTGCCGTATTCCTCGTTGATGCGGGTCCCCCGGCCGATGATCTGCTTAAACTCGGTCATGGATTTAATGTTGCTGTCTAAAACAATAAGATTGCAGGTCTGGGCGTCAATCCCCGTGTTCATGAGCTTGGACGTGGTGGCGATCACCGGATACTTTTGTTCCGGATCGGTGAAATTATCCAACTCCCGTTTCCCTTCTTCATCATCGCCGGTGATTTTCATCACATACTTGTAATTTTCTTTCACAAGGTCGGGGTTGGCAATGGACAATTCAGATCTCATACCAGCGGCATGTTCAATGTCCTGGCAAAACACGATGGTTTTTGAAAACCGGTCTGTGCCTATTAAAAATTCGGTGATTTTTTGGGCGACCAAATGCCTTCTTTCATCCACCACCAGGTTTCTGTCAAAATCCGACCGATTGTAAATGCGGTCTTCCACGGGATTGCCGGATTTGTCCAGATATCCGGCCGGCGGCCGCCAGCCTTCCAGATCAATGTCAATGCCGACGCGCACCACGCGATAGGGCGCAAGGAATCCGTCGCTGATTCCTTGTCTGAGGGAATAGGTATAGATGGGATCCCCGAAATACTCGATATTGGAAACCTCGTTGGTTTCCTTGGGGGTGGCCGTCAGGCCGATGTGGGTGGCGCTGCTAAAATACTCCAGGATTTGCCGCCAGGCGCTGTCGTCCGCCGCGCTTCCCCGGTGGCATTCATCCACGATCACCAGATCAAAAAAAGACGGACTGAAATCTTTATAGGCGTCTTCCATTTCATTTGCATTGGTCAGCCCCTGGTAAAGACCCAGATAAATTTCATATGCCTTGTCGGACGAATCAATGCCGCGCTTTTTATTTGAAACCAGAACCTGTTTGCCGTCATGCCTTGTCACCACGGTTTTTCTGATGATGGTCATCTTGTCTTTAAAATGCTTAAAATCATTTCTACGGGGTTGATCAATCAGCGCAGTCCTGTCGGCTAAAAACAGAATCCGCTTTTTGACGTCGGCTTTCCATAACCGGTGGATGATCTGAAACGCCACATAGGTTTTGCCGGTTCCTGTGGCCATGACCAGCAGAATGCGATTTTCACCTTTGGCAATGGCTTCGACAGCGCGGTTAATGGCAATCTGCTGATAATATCTCGGCGTCTTTCCGCTGCCGTCAAAGAAATAGTCCTGGCCGGCGATTCTTTCCTGGTCAGGGGTTGTGATGCCTTTATACCTTTTATATATAGCCCAGAGATCGGCAGGGGTGGGGAACTGGTCGTTTGATAGTTCTTTCTCTATGTTGCCGGATGCGGTTCGGTCATGAAAAACAAACCCGTCGCCGTTGCTGCTGAACACGCAGGGAATATCGAGAATGGCCGCATACTCCAGGGCCTGCTGCATGCCTGCGCCGATGTCGTGGGTGTTGTCTTTGGCTTCGATGATGGCAATGGGGATATTGGGCTTGTGATAGAGGATATAATCAGCCCGTTTTTGCTTCCCGCGAGCTGTTAAATGTCCCCGGACATAAATCCGGCCGTCGGTGAATGATACTTCTTCTCTGATTTGTGTGGTGATATTCCAGCCGGCCAGTTGAATGGCAGGGGTAATGAATTTGGTACAGATATCACGTTCGGAAAGTGATTTTTTATTCACATGCACGACCTCTTATCAGACCAAATTGTTGTGATTTAACATTTAAAAAAATTTTAAAAAGCCTTTCCCGGCTTTTTTGATATATATCCTTTTATTTAAAAATGTATTACAGCAGATTCTCGCAAATACATATTATATATTCTAAGATTAATTACCCCACCGCATCCTCGGCAATATCCGCATTGGTATAGACCTTCTGAACATCATCGTTATCTTCCAGGGCTTCCATGAGCTTATACATCTGCTCGGCCGCTTTGCCGGTTACGCTGACGTAGGATTGAGGGAGCATGGTCACTTCCGAATCCGCATAAGGAATGGAGGCGTCATCCAGCGCTTTTTTGACGGTTTCAAAATCCTCCGGGGGGGCAATGACTTCAAAATCTTCTTCTTCATCCCGGATATCTTCGGCGCCGGCATCCAAGGCCACCGACATGAGCTTTTCCTCATCCACGTCTGTTTTCTTTACCGAAAACCACCCTTTTTTATGAAACATCCACGCCACGCAGCCGTTTTCACCCAGATTTCCGCCGTATTTGTTGAAAATGTGGCGCACATCGGCAACGGTCCTGTTTTTATTGTCCGAAAGTGATTCCACCAGCACCGCGGCTCCGCCCGGGCCGTATCCTTCATAGGAACTCTCATCATAATGGACGCCTTCCAGCTCGCCGGTCCCTTTTTTAATCGCCCGTTCGATATTGTCTTTGGGCATATTGTTGGTCCGGGCGCTGATGAGCGCGCTGCGGAGCCTGGGGTTTCCGGCCGGGTCCCCGCCGCCGGTTCGGGCCGCGATCATTATTTCCTTGATGATTTTGGTGAACACCTTTCCCCGACGCGCGTCTTCAGCGCCTTTGCGGTGCTTGATATTCGCCCATTTGCTGTGTCCAGACATCAGAGTCCCTCCCTTTTTTTCCCTGTTCCAATGATATATATTTCTTTGCTTTCCTTGCGGCAGCTTTGCGGTTTGATGATCTTTATCCTATCAAACGCCGAACGAACCGATCGGACAAAATCCTCAAAATCTCCGCCCTGAAAAATTTTGCAAATAAATGCCCCGCCTTCTGCCAGTGATGCTGCGGCAATGGCCAGGGCTGCCACGCACAATTGATAAGATCGGGCTGAATCGGTTTCCTTATGCCCTGTGGTGGACGGCGCCATGTCGCTCAACACCACTTGATATCCGCTGCCGATGGTCCGGGCCATATTCTCTTTTTGATCGGCCAGATCTAAGACATCTCCGCAGACAACCCGGACATTGGCCGGAAGCGAAATGGCGACCTCCTTGAGATCAATGCCGAGCACCCGGCCTTTATTTCCTGCTTGTTGGGCCGCATATTGAAGCCACGATCCTGGCGCGCACCCCAGGTCCAACACTTTATCGCCTTTTTTGATTAATCGGTATTTTTGCTGGATTTCATCTAACTTATATACCGACCGGGCCGCGAACTCCTCTTTTTTTGCCTTTCGGGCATAAAAATCAGCTGTTTGATATTTATTTTGCGGATTCCGGTGTTTCATATACCGATCTTTTATGAAATAAAAGATAATATTATAGAAGCAATTATTCTTAAGGAAAATTGTTTTTAAAATTAAAAGAGAATCTCCATGACTTCAGACAGATTATGGATGCCGATCAATTCAATGTCTTTCATTTTGTTGATGGTTTTCAAGCTGTTCTTCGGCGCGATGCACCGGGTAAATCCCATTTTTCGGACTTCAGCCACCCGGTGTTCCAGATGGGATATGCCCCTGACCTCGCCGGCAAGCCCCACCTCGCCCATTAAAAGCGTCCCTTCAGGAACCGGACGGTCCAGAAAACTTGACGCCACCGCAGACACAATCCCCAGATCAACAGCCGGTTCGACTATTTTCACGCCGCCGGCCACATTCATGAATATATCATTGCCGGTCATGTTCAAGCCCAATTTCTTTTCCATCACCGCCACCAGCAACGACACCCGGTTGTAGTCTAAACCCAGGATCGTCCGCCGGGGCGTGCCGTAGCCGGCGCTGCTGATGAGCGCCTGAAGCTCCACCAGAATCGGCCGGGTCCCTTCCATGCAGGCAGTCACCACGGAACCCGGCGCATTGGACGCCCGTTCCGATAAAAAGACTGCCGATGGATTGGCCACTTCGGCAAGTCCGGATTCCTTCATTTCGAACACGCCGATCTCATTGGTGGAGCCGAATCTGTTTTTCACCGCCCTCAAAATCCTGAAAACATGGTTCTGGTCGCCTTCAAAATAAAGCACCGTGTCCACCATATGCTCCATGAGTCTGGGGCCTGCAATGGCTCCCTCTTTGGTGACATGGCCGATGAGAAATATCGGAATGCCGGATTGCTTGGCCATGACCATGAATTTCAACGTGGCTTCCCGGACCTGGCTGACGCTGCCCGGAGCGGAGACCACATCGTGGCTGTACATGGTCTGGATGGAATCAATCACCACTGCCGCAGGCTTGAGGGATGAAACCATCTCCAGAATCGCATCAATATCGATCTCAGATGCGGCCAGCATATGGGATGAGACTTTCCCGAGACGCTGACTGCGCATTTTCAACTGCCGGATGGATTCCTCGCCGGACACATAAAGGACTTTTCTTCCGGCATTGGCCAGTTCCTGCAAAACTTGAAGCAGGAGCGTGGATTTGCCGATACCCGGATCACCGCCGATCAAAACGAGGCTTCCGGCAATCATGCCGCCGCCGAGCACCCGGTCAAATTCATTGATGCCGGTGCTCACACGATTTTCCAAAGGAATTTCAACGGAATCCATTGAAACGGCTTCGGTCTGATAAACCGCTCTATCCTGTTTTGCCGCATACCGGTGGACCGCGGGCTTTTTCTCTTCGGCAAAGCAATCCCACCCGTTGCATTCAGGGCATCGTCCCAGCCATTTGGGCGTCTGATATCCGCATTCCTGACAGCAGTAGACGGTTTTATTGTTTTTTTTCATTTTTCTTACGGCAGTCTGTTTCGAGTTTGACAGTCCACGCATCGCATGGCATGTATTAGCAGAATCCAGGAGTCAGGAACCAGAATGGAACTGCGATTCTCTTTTCCTGCTTCTGGATTCTGACTCCTGGGTTCTGGATTCAAAATAAAAAATAATAAAAACAACGTATGATTGATTACCACGTTCACACGTCTCTTTGCAACCACGCAAACGGAACCATGGAGCAGTATGTCCTCAGGGCCATTGACATCGGCCTTGAGGAAGTCTGCTTTCTTGATCATCTGACCCTTCATGAGAAAGGAAGAAGCAAGTCCATGTCTCCCGGGGAGCTCCCCTTTTATTTTCATGCCGCGCGGCATTTGGCGGCCAAATACAAGCGCAGCATCCAGGTAAAAGTGGGGCTGGAGGTAGACATCATACCGGAATATATCGACCAGATAAAAAAAATAATCACACCCTTTGCGTTTGACGTGATCGCCGGCTCCGTGCATTTTATCGAAGAAGTCAATATCGTCAGCACAAAAGGAATTGATCCGCGTCGAGAACTGCTCGGCATTGACTATATTTGCAGAAAATATCTTGAAAATCTCGATGTAATGCTGGACTCCGGCATGCTGGATATGATTTGCCATCTGGATGTAGTGAAAAAATTCGGCCACCGCCCGCCGGCGCATTTTGATGAAAAATTTGATGAAATATTATCCAAAATCAGTTATAAAAAAATTATTGTGGAACTCAACACCAGCGGATATAACCATGCGGCATCCGAATTTTATCCGGCCACGCCGCTGCTGAAAAAGTGCCATGAAAAAAAAATTCATATAACCCTTGGCTCTGACGCTCACCGGCCGGACAGCGTCGGCCAGCATTATGACAAAGCGATTGATTTGCTGATGTCAACCGGATACAGCAAAGTATCCGCGTTTACCCGGCGTAACCTTTATGAAATTCCATTAAAGCAAAGAACAAATACCGTCATTCACCCTGTTTCCGGAGGTTGAAAGTGAAAATTGTTTTTAAATTATGCTCACGACTGTTGATCCATGCGATGATGATCATGATCTGCGCTTTGTCTTTTTCACTGCCCGCATGCGCGCAGGAGCCGGGCCTGAACTTTCGAAGCCTTGAAATCCGCTTGATCAATGACCAGAACGAAAGCTTCCAGCCGGAACAGATCAAAAAACTGTTTGAAGATTCTGACGTTGAATTTGAAGTCAAAACCGTCTCAAACTATTTCCGGCATCAGGAATCCAAGCTGAACTATGATCAGTTCCTTTCTGATGATTCTATTGAAAAAGCCCGTAAATATCAGGAGTTGTATAAGGAAGACCTGGAAAAAGCTGAAAAGGAATACGGCGTCGACAAGAATGTCATTACGGCGATCATGCTGGTTGAAACCCGCCTGGGCAGCAATGTCGGCTCAAGCTCGGTCATCAACGTTCTCGCAACCATGGCCTCCCTCGAAGACCCGGATATCCGTGAGCTTTTCTGGAGTAAAATTCCCGAAGACAGGAGAATTTCAAAAGAGGAATACGACGTAAAAGCTCCCAAAAAAGCCAAATGGGCGTATGATGAACTCAAGGCTTTCATCAAATACACCCAGCGCGAAGGGCTTGATCCATCCTCAATCAATGGTTCTTACGCCGGGGCCATGGGAATCGCCCAGTTTATGCCAAGCAACGTGCTCACCCTTGCAAAAGACGGCAATCAGGACGGCAGCATCAACCTGTTCCATCACGAAGACGCCATCTCCAGCATCGCCAATTATTTAAAACGATACGGATGGAAACCCGGGCTTACGCCTGAACAAGCCTATGATGTGGTCTATCATTACAACCACAGCAAATATTACGTGAATACCATCCTGAAAATCAGAGAAAAATTGCAAGGGTAGCATGCGGATGAAAGTTGCTTTCCTGTTCATCGCGTTTACGATTCCTTTTTTTCTCTTAACCATCTGGGCTCTGGTGGACATATCCATGAAGCAATTCCCGTCCGGCGGAGAAAAGGCGGCATGGTGGCTGATTACGCTGATTCCATTCATCGGCTGGCTGGTTTATTTTATTATCGGCTTCAGGCGGGGCGTCAAACCCCATGAAGGATAAAAATATAATTGACAAACATCAACCGCCTCATTATGGTGGGGCAAAATTTGAATATGATTTCTGATTGATAATACAATCAAAGGCATAGAAATCTTATCGCATCTCCGTTCATGATATGGTCCCATCGTCTAGTGGCCTAGGACGCTGGCCTCTCACGCCGGAAACACGGGTTCGATCCCCGTTGGGACCACCAAATCAATAATTTCATTTAGTTATATAAAATGAAGTGGCACTTGCCTCCTTTGGATGGCGATTGCCATTTTTTTATTTACATTAATTCAAATGGTTATAAAAATACCGTGTTACCGGCCTGTTAAATTGATTTTGCCGGCGTCTCACCTTGTTTTGATTTTAGCTTAAATTCGGAATTTTATATGGATAGATGCAAATTAATTGGGATATTCTTGTTGGAGTGCACTTAAAGCAAAAAAATGATTTCTTCTTGGAAAATATTTTATGTTTCAGCAAGTTATAATTTTTAAATGTTTTTAGGGTGTTTCTCAGAAAAAGGCCGTCAGACGGCCTTTTTTTTAATTCATAATTTGAAATAGCTTTAAGCTGTATTTTATGTTATTGGCTCTCAAATTCGCAATAAACACATCTTCGATTTCTTTACTTCTTTTCAATGAAATGCTTTAGCAATGCTTTCTTTGCTTACTCCAATTGCCAACAGAGATTTAACCAAAAGATCAAGCGAAACAGTTGGATCACCACATTCCATTTTAGCCACACGGGATTGGCTGGATTTAAGCATTTTTGCCAATTGGATTTGAGTTAATTTTTTTTGTTTTCGCTGTTGAGCAAGCTCTTGGCTAAGCGATAGTTTGAGTTCGATATATTCTGATTCTTCTTTGCTAAGCCCAAGAAAATCTTCTGTTGAGCCTATTTTATAGCCTTTGGATTCTAATATCTTTTTTTTCCTTTTATCCATTTTATTCATCTCCTCTGACATCTGAGTTATAGCGTTTGATTCTCTGTTTACAGATGTCAATGATTGCTTTTGGAGTTTTGCTTGTTTTTTTCTCAAAAACCTCAAGAATCAAAATTGCGTCTGAGTATATTTTGTATATAATTCTCCATGTGATTTTTTCATCAATTATTCTTAATTCATGACAGTTCGTCCCGATTGACGGCATCGGCCTTGATTGTGGAAGAGATAAAATGATGCCTTTTTGAAGAAGTCTTAATAGATATCCGGCTTTAATCCGTGCATTTTCAGAAAAAGGCGGCGTCGTTATTTCTCCGTGTATCCATGCCAATGGTTTGTCATGAGGACTCATGGTCAAGCAATATGTCGAATATGACATATTGTCAATATTTTTTCTTTTTGATTTTTACTGCTGCATTTAAAAATTTGATATTTGATTTCATCACCCTTAGAATTATACCGCGCCATAGGTTATGAAATTAAGGAATAACAGATAATGATTTCCATGTTATTTATCTATTTTTTTGACGGCCTCCTTGACGGCCTTTTGTGGTCTAATACGGATCTTGGTGGTTATTATTTCTAATAAAATCAGGCAGAATACGCTCCGGGACGCTCTCTCGCGCCGGAAACACGGGTTCGATCCCCGTTGGGACACCATATTATAATATCAAGGACTTATATAAAATATGTGAGTCCTTTTTTATATCATATTTTATTGATA
>JALOPH010000106.1 GCA_025453995.1 Desulfobacterales bacterium | reverse complement strand
ACTTGACAGATGGAATTTAAGTAGATTAGGGATGGTCTTGCGTATTTGCCTGTCATAACGAGAGTTCTGGGCGTATATTTAATCTTGACTTTTTTTAACGCCGATTCATTTTCTTTTTTCATCGCCGATGTCTTTTTAATGATATCTGGACATTCATGAATAAATGCATCAGCATTTTATAAGCTTTTCTTTTTTCCCAGAAATTTTTGAGGTTCCTCTTTCCATCGTAATTTGTCTTGCTAAAAAAATTTTAGCAAGACTTTGATAAGGAACATCTTTCTTATGTGCAAGGATTTTGAGTTCCGCAAGCAATCCTTCGGGCAAGCGGATCGAAATTGATTTATATGAAGGTTTGAGATTGGTAAATAACTCCTTCTTGGGACTGCCCGTATTAAAATAATCTAAAGGAGAATGCGAAGCCCAGAATTCCCGTTCCTCATCTTCACTTTTGAATCTCGGTATATCTTTAAGTGCTTTTTTCATAAAATATCCTCTCTTTCCGACTCATATCTCTCGCTGAAATGACTCGCAGAAGATTGCCCCTTATAGTAAAAATAACTGTGAGCAAACGGCCTGAATCAGTCTTGCCAAAAGCAACCCAGCGTTTTTCCATACCTGAATGAATTGGATCATCAAGAATAACTATCGGTTCATTGAAGAAAATCTGTTCACATTCCCAATTTTCAACATCATGTTTTTCCGGATTTTTATCAGGGTTGCCCTTATCCCATTGAAATCCGATAAGTTGATCAAAATCATTTTTCATAATCTATATTGTATATGAATAAAATATACATATCAATTGATTTGATATATAACGCCAAATATCAAGATAAAAAGACCGGATGGCTTCGGTTGCCAATCTCACCTGACAAAACCAAGTAACCGAGCAAGCAATACTTGCCGGCATTTGATGATTCGAAACTATTGACAGAATCACCGCATTGACGTATCTCATAGACTATAACCTGTTATGTTTCCTATGAATTTCCAGGAGGCCCTATGAACCCGCTCAAAGTCAAAATTTTCACCTATTTTTCCATGAACATCAACCCGCCCAATGAGATTCAGATAAACCGCTGGCTGGCTGAAAACCCGGACATCGAGGTCGTTGACATCGTGCAGTCCGAATCAATGGCTGTGAAAACCGGGGAAATGGAGCGCAACTTAAGCATCACGTTAGTTTACCGGGATAAGGAAGGCAAAAAATCCAAGCGCACATGACCGCTGTTGCAGCGACTATTTTTATTCTGACCTATGCCGGGGTGGCTTTGGGCCGGGTCCCCGGCCTGATGCTCGATCGGACGGGTATCGCGCTGCTGGGCGCAATGGCAATGGTGTTGTTTGGCGTGGAAACCATCCCCCAGGCAACTGCCGCCATTGACATCCCGACGATCCTTCTTTTATATGCGCTGATGATTGTTTCCGCCCAGCTCCGCCTTGGCGGTTTTTACACATGGGTGGTGTTGAAAAGCACGGCGCGGCTGACGCATCCCCGGTCGTTTTTATTGATCATGATGGCGTTGTCAGCCCTGTTGTCGGCCATTCTTGCCAATGATATCGTCTGCCTCGCGTTTACGCCGGTGCTGGCATTGACCCTTTACTCGGCCAACATGAATCCCGTTCCTTTTCTGCTGGGACTTGCCATATCCAGCAACATCGGGTCAGCCGCCACCATCATCGGCAATCCCCAGAACATGCTCATCGGCCAGATGGGCAATCTCCACTTCGGGCAATTCCTCATCTGGTGCGGGCCGCCGTCCATAATCTCACTCATCGCCGCTTATTATTTAATCTGCAAGGTGTATAAAGACAGGTTTATGGATCACGGCAGGGTGGAGGATCTGCCCAAACACAAACCCTGGCCCGCGTTCAATCAATGGCAGAGCATCAAAGGCCTGGTTGCCACCGCAATCCTGATGATTCTTTTTTTCACCCCGATCCCCCGGGAATACTCCGCCATTGCCATTGCAGGCATTTTATTGTGCAGCCGGAAAATGCGGTCGCGCAAAATTCTCGAACTGGTGGACTGGCATCTGATCACCCTTTTTTGCGCGCTGTTTGTCGTCATTCACGGAATCGGGATATACCAGATCCCCCAATCCATCATGGCGTTTCTTTCCAGGCAGGGAATTGAAGTGCGCAGCCTGCTCATGCTGACCGGAATTTCAACGGTCATGAGCAACTTGGTCAGCAATGTCCCTGCCACGCTCCTGCTCATCCAGTTTTTGGAACCATCCAATCATGTCCAATGGTACGTCCTCGCCTTGTCGAGCACCTATGCCGGGAACCTCGTCCTCATCGGCAGCATTGCCAACCTCATCGTCATTGAGCAGGCCCGGATTTTCGGAATAAGGATCAGCTTCAGGGAACACGCAAAGACCGGGATTCCGGTGACGGTTTTGTCTTTGTTCATACTAACGATATGGATCTGGGCCATGTCATAAGAAGGGATTCGAAGATGCCAAACCTACCAATTCTTTACGGCATTATTGGCGCTGTCATCGGGCTTTTGACAAAGGAGATTGAAGGAGCGCTTCTCTTTGCAGCAGTCGGGTACATTCTGGGTGTTTTGATGGATTTGAAAAAAAGAATGGACCTTCTGGAAGAGCGGTTCAAAGAAATTCAATCCGGACAGCCGGTAAAAAAAGCGCATGAACCGGTTGATCGGCCATCAGCCGTATTTAAGGAGACACGAGTCGATCCCGGGCCCAGGGTCCAGTCTGAAACGACCGGTCCTTTGTCGCAGAAGGACTTCAAGCCTGCCTCAGAACAACCGAAATCGACTCAGCCTCTTCTTGATATACCCAAAGCAAAACCGGAAAAACCCGTCATTTTATCACCGGCATCCAGGGCTTCCCGAGCGGATGATTTTGATTCTCGCCTGTTCAATTACATCAAAACATTTTTTGTCCAGGGAAACGTGGTGGTGCGCGTGGGCCTGATTGTGCTCTTTTTCGGGGTGGCGTTTCTGATCAAATACGCGGCTGACCGGAATATATTCCCAATCGAATTGAGACTCAGCGGCGTGGCAGCCGGCGCAATGGCCATGCTGATTTTCGGCTGGCGGCTGCGACAGCGGCAGCCGGCATATGCCATGCTGATCCAGGGAGGGGCCATCGGCATCCTCTATCTCACCGTGTTTGCCGCTTCAAAAATCTATGAACTGGTTCCCATGGGCCTTTCGTTTTTTCTGTTGACCTCCTTGGTGGCGCTGTCTGCAATGCTTGCACTGGTTCAGGACGCCATGCCATTGGCGGTGTTTGGGGCTGCCGGCGGGTTCCTTGCCCCGGTATTGTTATCCACAGGAGCCGGCAGCCATGTGGCGCTGTTTTCCTATTATGGCCTGCTCAATACGGGCATTCTCGGAATTGCCTGGTTTAAGCCCTGGCGGGTGTTGAATCTGGTGGGATTTGCGTTTACATTCGTCATCGGCATGGCCTGGGGATACAAATATTACCATCCGGATTATTTTGCCACCACCGAACCTTTTTTGATTCTGTTTTTTCTGATTTACGCCGCGATTTCAATTTTATACGCCCTTCGTCAGCCGCTCGACCTGAAAGGTTTCGTTGACGGGCCTCTGGTGTTCGGGTTGCCCCTGGTTGCCTTTGGACTGCAAAGCGCCCTGGTATATCGGTATGAGTACGGCATGGGAATCAGCGCCATTGCCCTGGGCGGTTTTTATATGGGACTTGCGAAGATCCTGTGGAACCGCAACATTGAAGGAATGAAAATGCTCACCGAAGCGTTTCTCGCCATGTCCGTGGTCTTTGCCAGCCTCTCCATTCCATTGGCATTGGACAGCACCTGGACATCAGGCCTGTGGGCTTTAGAAGGCGCGGGTGCCGTATGGGTCGGGCTTCGCCAGCGCCGGGTCCTGGCCCGCTGCTTCGGTCAACTGCTCCAGATAGGCGCCGGCATATCTTTTTCTTTTACCATCCATCAGCCCATCAGCGACACCTTTTTCTTTAACGGCGCTTACATGAGCTGTTTGATCATCAGCCTGGCTGGTTTTGCTTCCAATTTCTGTCTTCAACGTTTCAAGGACCGGCTGATGTATTGGGAGCAATATTTTCACTGGATGTTTTTGGTCTGGGGGGCGATCTGGTGGTTTGGCGGCGGAATAAATGAAATAGAAACGCATTTATTGCCGCCGGACAAGGCTCATGGGGCGCTTGCGTTTATCGCGGTAAGCTGCTGGCTTATGGGGTGGTTGTCTTTGAAACTGAAATGGCAGGATATGGCTTTTCCGCCTAAGGGACTCGCTTTTGCCGCCGTATTTATTTTATTCTGGGTTGTTAATTCAGATCAATGGCCGCACCCGTTTCACCGGACGGGAATCGCTGCATGGGCCGCCGCTTTCTTTGCCCAGTATTATCTGTTGTTTTGCTTTGAAAAATCCTGGGAACAAAAACTGCAGCATGTGCTTCACCCTTTGACTTTGCACCTGCTTATTTTTATTCTGACCTGGGAATGCGCCTGGGCGGTTGAGCGGTGGATTGACGGCGCAAAAACCTGGGAGCTGGCGGTCTGGGGAGGCGCGCCGGGCCTGATGGTTTTGATGCTGGTGATGTTTGGATCACGCATGTCATGGCCAATGAGGCGCTTTTTGCCTTATTATACCGGGAAAGGATTAACACCGGTGATGACCTATCTTTTCTGCTGGACGGTTTTTTCATGCTTTTTTAAAGGAAATCCGTCTCCTCTGCCCTATGTTCCGATCATCAATCCCCTTGAGATTGTCGGCGCATTTATTCTTTTGACAGTCATCAAGTGGAAAATAGCCGCTGATCAGAACCAATGGGATCTGCTGGTACGGTTTCCGGGGCACAGCATCGCCTATGGGGTAGCCGCATCCGCGTTTTTGACAGCCAACGCCATGATCGCCCGTACGGTTCATGCGTTTGGCGGCGTGCGGTATAAATTTGATCCATTATTTGATTCCGTTGTTTTTCAGTCGGCTCTGTCCATATTCTGGACTCTTTTTGCCCTTGGCATCATGGTGGGCGCAACGCGAAAACAAAGCCGCACGGTCTGGTTTATCGGCGCATTCCTGCTCGGGATTGTGGTGGTCAAGCTGTTTTTCATTGACCTTGATGATATCGGCACGGTTGCGCGAATTGTTTCATTTATGGTAGTTGGTTTGCTGATGCTGGTCATCGGATATTTTTCTCCGTTGCCGCCTAAACAAGAGATTCAAAACAACTGAAGCTTTTCCGGCTTGCCCGGATGACGGAGTCATGATGGTAAAAAATTGGATTTTTCTTGTTCTGATGCTGATGCCCTTTTGGGATATATATGCATACGCTAAAGACCCGGCGCCTGAACCGGTCCTGGAAGATTTTGCCTATGGGATCAGTATCAGCGTTGAGGGCGAAGGCGCTATTTGCAGCCTGGATATTCCGGAGGATGTATACCGGAATGTCACACGGAGCGATCTTGGGGATATCCGGGTGTTTAACGGCCAGGGAGAGGTGGTTCCCCATGATGTCAAAGGCCCCGACCCGTTGGAAAATATCCGGAAACAGCCGGTGCAGGTGCCGTATTTCCCTTTGTATGCTGGGATAAAAAATTCAGTAGAAACAAAACAAAGAGGCGTATCGTTGAATATCAACACCGACGACCGTGGCACCATCATTGATGTGCGAACGGACGGCCTTGATCAAAACGACCAAAAAATCCAGGCCTATTTATTGGATTTAAGCCGGATTGAGGAGCCGATTGAAGCAATCGAGCTGCAATGGTCCAAGCAGGAAGATGATTTTAATATTCAGGTATCTTTGGACGCAAGCGCTGACCTGAACTCCTGGCATAGAGTAGTTGATCATCAATCGCTGGCTGAACTCAATTTTTCAGGGCAAACGCTTGTTAAAAACAAAATTTTATTCCCCGTTAAGACCAGAAAATACCTTCGCATGGCATGGCCGGCTGCAGCCGGCGGCAGGGAGCTGACCGGCGTCTCGGCAATTTTCCCTGAAACAGCGGTGGATTCTCCCCGCCAATGGCTGAACGCAACCGGAAAAAGGATCAAATCTGACCGAGCGGTTTATGAATTTGACGCCGGAGGCATGTTTCCCATAGACCGTTTTACCATCGATCTGCCCGAACAAAACAGTCTGGTCCAGGCGATTGTCCAATCCCGTCAGAAAATGGACGATCAGTGGCATGACCGTCATCACGGGTTGTTTTACAGAATCTCGGTGGACGGCGGGGAAATATCCAATGACGCGGTTTTGCTCCAGCCGGTTCCCGACCGGCTATGGCGGATGGAATCGCATTCTGAAGGCGCCGGCCTTGGCACAGGCATGCCGGCCCTGATGCTGGGATGGCTGAAACATCGGCTCATGTTTTTATCCCGGGGAAATCCCCCCTTTATCCTGGCTTATGGCGCTGCTTCTGTGTCCCCGTCTGATTACAGCATGGACAAACTGATTTCCCAAATCCGTCAAGCCGGAAATGCGGATTTGGTTCAAACAGCGCATGCGGGTGATCCATTTATAATAGGCGGCGTTGACCGGTTAAAACCTCCCGAGCCGCCGCTTCCCTGGAAAAAGTGGGTGCTCTGGGCGGTTCTTTGCGCAAGCGTGGTTGTTTTGGGATTAATGGCCATTCGCCTGTTTAAGCAGATGAACAAATAGGAGGGCAAATGGATTCAGCATCAAAAAAGACGGATAGGACGCGTTCCATCTCCTGGGCAGACCCTTCGGCAAGCGCCCGGAATGCATCCGCTATCAGCGGGCTGGATTATTTGGCTGCCATCCGAAACGGAGATATCCCGCCCCCGCCGGTTGCCCGATTGATCGGCTATCGGATCGCCCGGGTTGAGCAGGGAAATACGGTCTTTGAACTCGATCCGGCGGAATTTCATTACAACCCGTTTGCCACGGTCCACGGCGGGATCGCCTGCACATTGCTGGATTCGTCAATGACTGCCGCGGTTCTGTCGACTTTGCCCGTGGGGCAGGCCTGCGCCACTATTGAAATTAAAACCAACTTCATCCGCCCCATTACCGGCAAAACCGGGACTGTCAGCTGCCATGCGGAAATGGTCCATGCCGGAAAATCAATTGCTATGGCATCGGGTAAAATTTCAGACGCCAAAGGGAACTTGTATGCCACCGGGGTGAGCACCCTGATGATTTTTAGCATTTCACCAGACTTAAAATGACATTTAAGGTTTATTATTGAACCAAACATTTTGACAGGTTGGGTTGAGCCCGCGATTTTGTATTGAGTTTCGTCCCTCAACCCATCCTTCTTTAGTCAAACATTTGCTGATGCGGATGGAATCTGGGCGAAACCCAACAAAATATCTGAGGATTTCAACCCATGCCAAAACCTATATATCTCGACTGCAACGGCACCACCCCCCTTGACCCCGAAGTGATGGCGGTCATGCGGCCGTTTATGGATGAGGAATTCGGCAACCCCTCCAGTTCCCACTGGTACGGGATCGCACCCAAAAAGGCCGTGGAAAAAGCCCGGGAGCAGGTGGCGTCTCTGTTAAACTGCAAATCCGGTGAAATCATCTTCACCAGCGGCGGGACAGAATCCAACAACCACGCCATCATCAGCGTAGCGCGGATGATGAAGCATAAAGGCAGCCATATCATCACGTCAGCCATCGAGCATCCGGCGGTGATCGAGGTCTGCAAATTTTTGGAAACAGAAGGGTTTGAAACCACCTGCCTGCCGGTGGATGAATCCGGCAGGGTGCGGCTGACCTCTGTGGGTCAGGCCATACGGCCGGGAACCATTTTGATCACCATCATGCACGCCAACAATGAAACCGGCGTGATCCAGCCCATTGCCGAGATCGGTGAACTGGCGGCGGCCAATGGAATTCTTTTTCATACAGATGCCGCCCAGTCTGTGGGCAAAATCTCCACCGATGTTCATGCGCTAAATGTGTCCATGATGACAGTGGCCGGGCATAAGCTCTATGCGCCCAAAGGAGTCGGCGCGCTCTATGTGAAGCATCCCTTGAAACTTGAACCCTTCTGCCACGGCGCGGGCCAGGAAGACGGCCGCAGGGCAGGCACAGAAAACGTCATCGGCATTGCGGCCTTAGGAAAGGCCTGCGAGATTGCCGGCCGGGACCTTGGAAAAAACATGGCGCACATGAAGCGTCTGCGGGAGAGGCTTCATGAAGGGATCATGCATCAGGTGGATGACGTCCGGCTAAACGGCCACAAGGATTTCCGTCTGCCCAACACGCTTTATCTTTCCTTTCACGGCTTGGAAGCCAACCGGATTCTGGAGGAAATCGGCCTGGAAGTGGCGGCTTCGGCCGGTGCGGCCTGCCACTCGGATACGGTGAAGATTTCCCATGTATTGTCTGCCATGAACGTCCCCGAAGACTGGGCCAAGGGGACCGTCCGGTTTTCCGTGGGCAAAATGACAACAGAGGCTGAAATCGACCGGGCGATTAAGGTGGTGACAGATGCTGTTAAAAAGCTCAGGAAAAGATAGTTTTCTGTTTTGATGGCATCTTGACATTCCTCCTGTTAATCTGTACATTAATGCACAGATTAACAGGAGGAATATATGAAAAACATTTCATTTACTGAATTTCGAAAAAAAGCCTCAAGCATATTAAACGATGTTGAAAACGGAGAAATTGTTGTTGTTCTTCGCCACGGGAAACCCATTGCTGAAATAATTCCGGCATCATCTGAAATATCAGTCCCATCATGGAAAAAGCCGGGCCTGAAACTTTCAGTCAAAGGCGCCAAATTATCCGCGGCCATTTTAGAGGAGCGTGAATGTGAAAGCGTTCTTTGATTCTTCGGCATTTATAAAAAGGTATGTGGAGGAAAATGGAAGCCAGGCGGTGGATGATATCTGCCGGGAATCTTCTTCGCTGGGTTTAAGCGTCATCTGTGCCCCTGAAATCATATCTGCCTTGAATCGCCGCAGACGCAAAAAACTTATTTCCCCTGGCAATTACAGTCTGATTAAGCAAGCTCTGTCGGAGGATATTCGTGAAGCGACCATCATCAATCTGACATCGGAAGTGATCGCCAAAACAACGGCATTGCTTGAGAAGAATTCGCTCCGCGCCATGGATGCGATTCATGTTGCCTGTGCGATGACGTGGCCAGCAGATTTGTTTGTGTCAGCCGACATGCGGCAGATCAATGCCGCAAAGCATGCAGGCTTGAAAACTGTATATGTTTGAATCGGCTGTCTGGGGAATTCAATCCCCGGACAAAGGATTATTATGCCTGAAAATGTCCAAAAAATGAAAAAGTGGATCAGCGCCTGGAACGCCGCCGCTGTGTCGTTAAAACAAATTAAAAAAAAGGAACTGCGGGCCTCCGGGTATTATGACAGAAATCGGCAGATACTTGAAGATATGCTTCAATATGCCTGCGAGCATGCCAATCCCCGATTGAAAACCGGCCTCGAAGAACAGCAACGTTTGTTTTTGAAAATGAGGCGTAAAAAACCTTAAAAAAAGATGGCGATAAATGAATTCATTGTTTGAAGCCGCATCCGAAATACAGAAAACATTGGAGCAAAGGAAATGGCCATTTTGCTTCATCGGCGCTCTGGCTGTCATGCGATGGGGCGAAATCCGGATGACCCAGGATATTGAATGAAACTCTCCCGGGAAAAATTTGAAGCAGCCGTGGAACGTGCCATTGCCCGGATACCATCTGAAATCCGGGAACGCATGCACAACCTGGTCATCCACGTGGAGCAAAGGCCTTCCCGGGAACTTCTGGCGGACATGGGCGAGCCGGAGGATGAAATCCTGTTTGGCATTTATGACGGCATCCCTCTGCCGGAGCGGTCGGCATTCGATCCGCCCCTGCACCCGGACAGGATTCTGATCTTCCAGGAACCGCTTGAAGAATATTGCGAAACCATTGATGAATTGGAAGAGGAAATTGAGATCACCGTTGTACATGAGGTGGCTCATTACCTTGGGATTGATGATGATCGGTTGGAGGAACTCGGGTACGGGTAAGGAATTTTGTCATGATACAACAATATGATACCCCGTGGGATGCCCTCTATGATGATGATCCGACTCGGGCGGAGAGTCTTAAGATAAAAAGCGAATTGATGATCATGGTCGAGCGGTTCATTAAAGAAAAAGGTATTACTCAGAAGGAAGCTGCCAAGCTCCTGGGTGTGAGTCAACCCCGGATCAGCGATCTGGTCCGGGGAAAAATCGACCGTTTTACCATTGACATGCTTATCAATATGCTTTCCCGCGTTGGGATTATGGTCGACATTACTGTCAAAAAAGCTGCGTAATCCTATGAATCCAAGAGTTAAATCGGTGCTACACAATTTTTATGGATATCATTGAAATTTTTGTCAATAAACACTGTAGGTTGGGTTGGTTAAGAGCGCCATGGATTTATAAGGATTTAAAACTCGGGGAAAAGAGATACGCATTTATGCAAGGGCTTCCCCATTATTACAAGCAGCTAACGCCGATCGCGGCCCCTTGG
Organism: Desulfobacterales bacterium; assembly: GCA_025453995.1. Taxonomy (GTDB): domain Bacteria; phylum Desulfobacterota; class Desulfobacteria; order Desulfobacterales; family Desulfosalsimonadaceae; genus JALOPH01. The sequence continues at coordinate 470 of JALOPH010000106.1, read as the reverse complement.
CCGCTCCGGCTTAGCTTCTCGTTAAGCGGAAATAGCGAAGACGGAGAGGAGGACGCCAGATGTTCGATTCCTTCGAGCATGTGTGGCAGGAAATACGAGACAGTCTGAATGCTCGCGCGTCGATAAAAACGCTCGGTCGGCTCGCTGTCGTCAATGACATTCTCAATGTGAGGGAAGATGGAGTTCTTCTTCATTCACACGCCTCAAGATCAGGGGGCAACCGGTTTATTCCCCGTTCGCGGTTTGAGGAAACATGGAATGATTTGGCCAGCGGCGGCGCCATAGAATTTCGGATCGGCAATCACGGAAGCATCGTAGGAGCTATATTCGTTCAATGCCTTCCGAGGCGTGTGACACAAGTCGATTCCAAAAGAATCCGTTTAGCCAGTACTTGATGCGCTTGATATCGTATACATCAGGGCACCATCGAATAGGGGAGCTTCGTGCAGTTCAGCCGCTTAACAGAGGCC
>JALOPH010000292.1 GCA_025453995.1 Desulfobacterales bacterium | reverse complement strand
TATATAAAATCAAGTACTTATTTGCAATTTATTTACTTTTTTTACATTATAAATATGTTGATAAATACAGGCTGATACTCGAGTTGTCGGACAGCCTCTAAATCCCCCTTTTCAAAGGGAACTTTTAATCAATCTTTGCTGCGGTGTATGTCATTGATAGTACCTTCTGTATAAATCCGCAGCATCAGGTGTTGCCCAGAAACGTTTCACCAAATACTTAAATACCTCTGCAAACACCCATGCGGCGTTTCGAAACCCCTTCTGCTCCCAGCGCCTTATGGATACACATACATTCCCGAATAGGTAAGCACACCGGCCCAATCGGCGAAGCCGTATGGAAAATTCCACATCTTCCATCAAGGGAATGACCGGGAACAAATCCGCTTCAACCACCGGCTGCCTCCTGAAAAACTGCACCTGATCTCCGAAAGAAACGATAAAAAACGCCACCCGGACATCATTGGCAAGCTCGATGAACCGGAATTTGCGAAGGGGTGAATCAAACCTGCAGCCGATGGCTCCCCCGACAATGGACGGATGATGATTCAAAACGGCAATCATTCGATCAATCTCATGGCCCGGAAGCCTGGCGTCTGCATGGACAATGGCCGCCACATCACCGGTTGCCGCACGTATGCCAGCCTCGATCTGCCCTCCTCTGCCGCCGCCGTTTTCAATGGGCTTATCATGAACAATCACCTTTGCCCCTGCCTGCCGGGCCAACACCTGCGTCTGATCCGTTGAACCGGCGTCCACCACGATGATTTCGCAAACATGGCGATTGACGGATACGGACTGGATACAGGAAAGGATATTGGCCGCTTCGTTTAATGTGGGAATGATAATGGATATCGTGTGACATCGGGAAGATTTTAAATTTTTTCTGCGATGAAACCTTCTCATCAAAAATTCACAGGCAAATAAAAATAAAAATGGAATTCTTGCCGCCATCTGCGCCCACAGCGGCAATCCCCGGCCGATCACTTTAATATGGTTTATAAAATCATCGCTCATCTCTGAGAATCTGCAAAGGGCTTTTTTCGGGAAAGAACCTCATGATCCTCTATGGCGCAGGATGTTTCAACAAAGATTTTTCCCTTTTTATGCAACATGCGGTCATCTTCTATTGATTTTTACTATTCAAATTGCGATGTCAATTTAAATTATCAATTTGATTAATTCTTAAAATCGATATTATATATAAATTTGAAATAAACCAGATAAAATCCAAAATATATGAAACCAGACTATCAAAAAACATTATCTGCTGTTTTCAGGGACAAACCGGAACTGATCATCGACTTTCCGGATTGGATGCTCTCTGAAAAACAAATTGAAGCGTATCGCAATATAAAAAATCTCGCCATTGTGGAGATAGCCGGCCGGGATAGTGCGGCGGCAGCGGTCAAAAGCGTTGAAGAGAATGGTTTTACAGACTTATTGCCCGTGTATGTGTATACCGGGACAGAATTTGGAGAATGGGCGCATGTGGAACAAGCAGTCAACAGGCTTTCGCAACGTCTGCCGGATGTGCGCATCCACCCTCTTCTGACGATGGGATCACCCAGGTTCTGGCGGGCGCTCAACGGCCGTTTCGTTAGTGATCTGGCCAGGAAATATGGTTTTTATTCTCCATGCCCTGGCTGCCATTTATATTTGCATGCTGCGAGGATTCCCCTTGCTGTTAAAATTGGCAATCCACCCATCATTTCTGGAGAGCGAGAATCGCATGCGGATGGTCAAAATCAATCAAACAGCAGATGCTTTGGGTTTTTATTTGGATTTTGCAATTCATTTTGGCATCCGCTTCCTTTTTCCGGTACGTTACATCGCCGGGGGTGATGAAATCGAGCGGATACTTCAGGTCCCCTGGAAGCGGGGAGAAGAGCAGTTAAACTGCGTTCTTTCAGGAAATTATCAAATGATCGACGGCCAATCAACAGCATCGCCTGCTGCAACCCGTTGCTTTTTTGAAAAATTCGCCGGGCCGGCTGCCAAAGCAATCATTTCCGCATACCTCTCCGGATATATTCCTGTCCATAACAACATTGCTGAACAGATATTAAAATGTATGCCCTAAGCAAAATAACACCCCGCATTATTGCCATGCCCAATTTCATTCAGGAACCAGGCGAATTGAAACGATTTGCCATTGAAAATGGGTTTTCGGGCATTGACTGGTCTTTTGACCTTGATCAATTGCCGGCCACGCCGTCCGAAGAATCCACCTGGGCCGCGATTCAAAAAAACATGGAGCCTCTTGAAATCCGCTATCATTGCCCATTTGCCAAAGTGGATATCGGACATGAAGACATGCATGAACAGAAAAACGCGCTGGCACTGTTTAAACGGATCATCCGGCTGGCAGCCAAATCCGGCGGCAAATATCTGACCATTCACGTGGGTCTCGGACAGAATACGACAAAAATCCTGTCGTGGGAATCGACCATCAGAAACATTCAGGAGCTGGTTCAATTCGGCAACAATGCCGGCATCACGATCTGCCTTGAAAATCTGGCCTGGGGATGGACCAGCCGGCCCAATCTGTTTGAAAAGCTTGTCCGACGGACCGGCGTATATGTGACATTGGATATCGGGCATGCCGACGCCTGCGAGTCCGTCCAAAGTCAACAGTATTCAGTCAAAGATTTCATCTCGCCGCATCCGGACAAAGTGGTCAATGCCCACATTTACCATACCGAACATCCTGATCATGGACATGTGCCGCCTGGAGCCTATGAAGATATTGCCGGCAGACTGGCTATGCTGACCCGCTCATCTTGTGACTGGTGGGTTATTGAATTGCGCGAAGCAGAGGGTTTGCTTGCTACCAAATCATTTGTTGAAAGGTATTTTCAAGAATTCTATCACGCCGAAATTTCGAAAAAGCATATTTGACATATCCATATTGGCGGCATAAAATTCAATTCAGCTTATGGAAAATATTAAACAAAAACGATTGACCGAAACAGTGAGCGGATCCGGGTGAGCGTCGAAAATGGCTCCGGGGGACCTGGATCGCGCGCTTTGCGGGCTTGATTTTCCGACGGATGACAATGTGATCGTGGGATTAAAAAGCGCCGATGATGCCGGTGTGTACCGCATATCAGATGATCTGGCCATTATCCAGACCGTGGATTTTTTCACGCCCATTGTGGACGATCCATACATGTTCGGCCAGATCACGGCTGCCAATGCCTTAAGCGACGTGTACGCCATGGGCGGCATTCCCAAGACCGCCATGAACCTGGTGGCATTTCCCGTCAAAGATATGGACCTGTCTGTGTTGCGCCAAATCATTCAGGGCGGCATCGACAAGCTCAAGGAGGCCGGAGTCGTGCTTATGGGCGGCCACAGCATTGAGGACAGGGAGCTCAAGTACGGGCTGTCTGTCACCGGTTTCATCCACCCGGACCGGATTCTGACCAAAAAAAATCTGCGCCTGGGCGACCGGATGGTTCTGACCAAGCCTCTGGGCACCGGCGTCATCAATACAGCGATCAAGGCAGGGCTGGCTTCTGCAGAGACGGTCGAGCGTGTCAGCCGGCAGATGGCTGAATTGAACCGGGACGCAGCCATAGTAATGGCTGATTTCCAGGTGCATGCCTGCACGGATATCACGGGTTTCGGGCTTCTCGGCCATCTGGCCGAGATGGTGGAAACAAGCGGGTTGAGCGTCCGGGTTTGTACTGCCGACATCCCCATGATTGCCGACGCCCTGGAGTTTGCTTCCATGGGGCTGATCCCGGCCGGCGCTTATAAAAACCGAGAGTTTCGGGAAAACATTGTACGGCGCGGCCCAAACGTCACGCAGGTGACGGAAGACCTCCTTTTTGATCCCCAAACATCCGGCGGACTGCTTATCTGCGTGGAAGGGACGCAAGCCGGCCGGCTCCTTGATGGTTTAAAAAACGCCGGCGTTGATTCGGTCGCGGCCATTGCGGACGTGGTGGAAGGGACGGAAGAAAAAATCTATTTGGATTAAAAAGCAGGTTGCTTGTCTCTTGATTTATCATACATGAAGTATCCCGAGGACTTTAAAACTCACTTAACGTATTGATAACTATTTGAATAATAATTGACAAATAGCAGTATTCCCTATAATAAAAATTTAACAGTCACTTCCCATCCCAAAAACCATTTAACGAGGAGCATAATGTATGAAAGCAAAAAAACCTTATCATTCATTAATATTTTCGATAACGGGACTAATCATTTTTTTTGCTGTTTTGGCATATGCAACCGATTCATGGGGCTACCTCCATTGCGTTTATAATTACGAGGCGTTGATTGATATCGATAACAATACGTCAACAGGGGGACCGGTAACCGTTGTCCAGGGGGACGAGGCTCCCCATGACATCAATGGGATTGACTATAAAGTACAGGTGCACCTCAATATCTGCAAACATTATGAACCAAATCCTGAACTGGGACCTATAGAGGTGATAAAGTGGGATGGAGAAAGTTTTGTTTTACATGACACCATTGAAAAAAATTACAATATCGGAATCGAACAAGGCGGGGCAACAACTCCTCCCCATTATGCGGATGTCATAGAGTTTGGGGCCCTAAAAAGTTCTTTAGGGTCGCCTGAAGGGCCTATGAAAATTGTATATCATGCCAGTTTGGCCGCTATCAATGATTATACAACCGCTTTTTTATATCCTAAGTCAACTTCCGGAATACCGGCTCTTTCTGAATGGGGGCTGATGATTCTCAGTGTGTTAATAGGCTTTACCGCATTTTATGTAATGAGAAGAAAAAAAAGCGTTACTGCTCAATTGATATGCGGGCTTCTCTTAGTGTTAAGCCTTTCTGTAATTGCCTGGGCTATTCCCTGCCCTTCCATGATGCTTGATGGCCAGGTTGATGACTGGACGTGTCCAAATATTCAACCTGCCGTCAGTGATCCAATCGGCGATTCATCTCCCGTTCCGGGGTGGGAACCAATCACACGAGACCCTGGAGAGGATATTGTCAAGGGATATATAACATCTGATAACGATTACTTTTATTTTAGAATTGATATTGTTGGGGGTGAGATACCGAATATATAATAGGGGTATTGTGGGTGTTTTTTGATAAAATATCTTTAAATCCAAATTTATAGCCTATCAATATAAACCTTCCATGCGCCTAAGGCCGTTCAACGTGAACGGCCTTAGGCGTTTTTTATCATCCTCATTGATCTAATGAGGAATTTTTAGGCTATTTTATCTATGGCAGATTCGGATACTGATCCACGATGGGATTTAACACCGGATCAGCGCCGTTGTAGGCTGATCCCGATCCCATGCTCCATTCAAACCACGAACTGTCGAAATTGCTGATTTCCGGATAGCCGATCATGTAGGCGACAAACCAGGCCAAAC
>JALOPH010000291.1 GCA_025453995.1 Desulfobacterales bacterium | reverse complement strand
CTGGCACGTTTTTTACGAAGCCCGGATTTAGGCCCCAAAATCCTTTTTTTCAGCGGCGGCACCGCCCTGCGGGAGACCAGCAAGCTTCTTATCCGGTATACGCATAACTCCATTCATATTATCACCCCGTTTGATTCCGGCGGGAGTTCCGCTGTCATCCGGAAAGCATTCAACATGCCGGCAGTGGGCGATATCCGCAATCGCCTCATGGCGTTAGCGGACCAGAGTTTTCAGGGGAACCCGGAAATCTACGCCCTTTTTTCCCATCGCCTGCCTAAAACCCAATCCCGCGACATCCTTCTTGAGGAATTGACCAGCATGGCTTCGGGCAAGCACCCCCTCGTCGCCCAGATACCCGATCCCATGCGGAAAATCATCCGCAACCATTTATATATATTTTTGGAACGAATGCCCAAAACATTTGATTTGCGAGGGGCCAGCATCGGGAACCTGATTTTGACCGCCGGGTATTTAATCGGCAGGCGGATGCTGGATCCGGTGATCTTTCTTTTTTCAAAGCTTGCGGAAGTCAGGGGAATCGTTCGGCCAACGGTGAATAAAAATTATCATCTGGCTGCCCGGTTAAAGAACAAGCAGGTTGTGGTGGGTCAGCATCTGATTACCGGAAAGGAAACGCCAAAACTCTCCTCACCCATCAAAGAATTGTTTTTAACAGAGTCTGAAAAAAAGCCGTTTTCTTCAATTGTGCCCATCCGGGACAAAATGAACCATTTGATCTCTCAAGCGGATTTGATTTGCTATCCCATGGGAAGCTTTTACTCCAGCATCATCGCCAATCTCCTTCCCAAAGGCATAGGGGCTTCCATCAACCGAGCCGCCTGCCCGAAAATTTTTATCCCGAATACGACACCTGACCCTGAAGCATTGGGTTGCGATCTGACGGATCAGGTTGAGATTTTGCTCTATTATTTAAAAAAGGACAATCCGGCAGGAATTAAGCATGAAAACGTTTTGAATTTTGTATTTATCGACCGGGAGAATGGCGCATATCCTGGAAAAATCAATGAAAAGCGAATCAAAAAAATGGGAATCCAGCTCATTGACTATCCCTTAGTGTCATCCCGGAGTTCACCGTTCATCGACGGGCAGCAGCTTGCAGAGTTGCTGCTGTCTTTAAACTGACCGCATCAGTCACTCAAAATCATTATTCATCAAAAAAAGGAGAAAAACACCATGAAAGAAAGCAAAATCAGCCACAATCAGCACATGAAACGCGAAGATCTTGTCAGCTATCTGGAAAATCTGATTGCCAGCATCAAGACGGGAAAAATCGTTATCGAACGAAACGGCCGTTTTGTGAGCTTAACACCCCCAAACTCAGTGAACCTGGAATTACAGGCCAAAACGAAAAAGGACAAAGGCGAACTCTCAATTGAAATTTCATGGCGTCAGGAATTGGAAGAGCCGGTTAAGGCGCCCCTGAACATTTCATCCAATGAACCTGAAATCATCGAAACTGGAGAAGCTTCAGAAGAATCTCAAGCAGATGAAACGGCTGTAGAATAACAAATTATAAAATATAGGCGGCAGAACCATGCAAAGAAGAGTGTTGTTTTTATGTACCGGGAATACGGCCCGCAGCCAGATGGGCGAGGCGCTTCTGCGCAAGCGTGCCGGTCATGTATTTGAGGTTTACAGCGCCGGCGCGGATCCCAAAGACCGCGTCTTTCCGCCGGTGGTTGAGGTCATGAAGGAAATCGGCATAGACATCTCCGATAACAAGCCCAAAGGGGTTGAAACATTTCTGGGGAAAATGCATTTTGAAAAAGTCATTATTGTGTGCTCCGATGCTGATAAAAAATGCCCTCAGATTTTCGGACCTTCGCAAAGAGTGTTCTGGCCTTTTGAGGATCCGGCTGCAATAGCCGGGTCCAATGAAAAAATCATCGCTATTACCCGTGATATCCGAGACCAAATCGATGCAAAAATATGTTCCTGGCTGAAGGAGCAGGGAATTGAGATCAGGGAATAATCCGATGAAGCTTGCCATCAAATCTATTCTTGTTTTTTAAACCCTCTGCGCATTTCCCGCGTCAAAACGACCATGATTGAAATCACGGTCAGCGGGATGATGAAGTAGATAAAGGCCGCACTAAAATTTGACAGGGCATCATGTTGGGTCGCTTTTAAAATGAGATAAAGCGTATAGGCAATATAGTACCCAAGGAACAACGCGCCTTCCGCACGATTAATTACGCCGCCTGTAAAAAATATGGGCAGACAGGCAAAAGCCACCGCGGTCATCACCGGCATATCAAACCTTATGACCGCTTTTGACACCTCAATGCCGTAAGGTGAAATGATAGCCGCAAATCCAAGCACCCCCATGATATTGAAGATATTGCTTCCCACGACATTGCCCACTGCAATATCTCTTTCTCCCCGAAAAGCTGCGATAACCGAAGTGACGACTTCTGGCAAGGATGTACCGGCTGCAACAATGGTCAAACCTATAATCAACTCACTAACCCCAAGATACTGGGCAAAGATCACGGCGCTATCCACAATCCAGCGGGACCCCACCACCAGCAAGGAAAGGCCGCAAAGGACTGAAATAATGTTTTTAACTTTATCGGTGCCGGCATGATTTTTGACCCCGAACTCTTTGGCGTATTCGTTTTTCACTTCAATGCTTTCCCGGCGGCTCTGAAAAATCAAAAACCAGAGATAAACAACAAGACCTGAAACCAATATTAAGCCTTCAGCACGACTGAGCTTTTCATCCAAGGCAAAAATCAAAACCATCACCGAAAGCCCAATCATCAAAGGCACATCAAACCGAACCAGTTGCTGCGATACAACCAGCGGCACAACCAGCGCTGAAATTCCGAGAATCAGGAGAACATTAAAAATATTGCTTCCGACAACATTCCCGACGGCAATACCAGCCTGGCCCGACAGCGCTGCTTTAATGCTCACGGCAAGTTCAGGCGAGCTGGTGCCAAACGCCACAACAGTCAATCCGACGACCAATGGCGAAATGCCAAGATCAGCAGCCATGCGGGATGAGCCCCTGATCAACACTTCCGCACCGGCGATTAGAAAACTCAGTCCGGCGATAAATAAAAGAATCGGCATCATGATTTCCGGCTTACCCCATTGTCCGCAATAAAATTATTGATTGATGATCCCTATCTCTTCATCAGTCAGATGCCGCCATTTCGACGGTGCAAGATCGCCCAGACTCAAGCCGGCCACCCGAATCCGATGCAGTTCAGTCACCTTGTTTCCCACCGTTTCCACCATGCGCCGGATCTGGCGTTTTTTCCCCTCCTGAAGAATGATGCGAAATCTGCGATTGGAGAGACGCTTGATTTTTGATTTTCGGGTGATGACGCCATCCATAACGATGCCATTTCTCATCATTTGTAATGCTTCATCCGAAATAGGATCAGCAACCTCCACTTCATATTCTTTTTCATGATCAAAGGACGGATGGGTTAACCGGAGATGGAGTTCGCCGTCATTGGTCAACAGCAGCAGTCCGGTGGAATCTTTGTCCAATCGACCCACCGGATATACCCGCTGGGGGATGTCGATAAGGTCCAGGACAATCTTCCGGCTCCCGTGGCGGCAACTGGTGATGTAGCCTCTGGGCTTGTTGAGCATGATATAGACCATGGACTGGTGGGGCTCAATAAGG
>JALOPH010000290.1 GCA_025453995.1 Desulfobacterales bacterium | reverse complement strand
AAACATACTACATACCAGAATATGAACACAGACATAAGAACATACATTTGCTCTTAATATATCCCAATAATACCTATACGGATAAGGAAATCGACAATGATGAAGATCCGGATCAGGACGGCGCGGAAGTCCCGTTTGTGCCGGAGCATATGGGCAATGCGGGCTTTGATCTCTACCTTCCCTATGATTTTACGGCCAGCCTTTATCTTCATGTGTCAGGCTCCATCTATGACAGCACATCCAAACAGGGCAGGACAAAGTTTGACTCCTATGAAGTCTTAAACGCAAGTCTGAACAAAGGCATCCTTGATACGCCGGCTTGTCGTTTGGATGGATATGTGGATGTTTATAATTTGACCAATAATGAATATGAAATGCCCTGGCAGTTCCAGGATCCGGGAACATCTGTCACCGCCGGCATAAAAGCGACTTTTTAGTTTTCAATAGCAGGTACAATATGTCAGGATATGCAACAGGTATAAAGGCGGGCGTAAAGGTTAGCGTCGAAGTTTTTATATGCGCCCAGGAACAGTCAGCGGCGGTCCGGTATTACCGGCAGTTGAGGGATGTTGCTCAATCAAATCATGACCCGGATGATGTGGTTACTGAAATTATAGCGGATACCGGGATTGACAGGAGCAATACCGTAAAATTCTCCCATTCCACAAGCTGGCGGTTTGAGCCGGAAAAGGGACTGGTCCTTACTTATATTGTCTGGGTTTCGGGCATTTTAGACACATCCCTGCCGACCCGGGTTGTTTATCCTCAACACATAAGACTCCCGCAGGGCGCGGGGCCTTTCAATCCGCGCCCTTTCGAACTCAGGGAGGTGGATGTTCTGGTTCATGGATTGGGCCACCTAAAATATCTTTTGGACGAACGCCGGAATCCGGACGTTGCAGATGCGCTGGGATGCCCGGAGGCGGCAGCTTTTTTTGGCATGCTACGGCAGGAGTTGGCCGGAAGGTATATGGAACACAATCAAAATTGTCTTTAAAATATTCAAGCAGACTGCCTCGGTCCTTTCTGATTTTTTAAGATCAGATAGGCCCATTAATTAGAAGGTTCCCCTCCTTCCCTTAATTGGGATCAGAAAGGGCCGAGGTTTTTTATAATGGTTCAACAAACCGGCCCGCATTCATAAGGGCAAACACAATGAAGCAGCTTTTACGAAATATGTTCATTTTTTGGGCCGTGATCCTTTCGGGGCCCATCCATTCTGCGGCCGGAGAAATTGAAGCTGCCGATTTCAGAGGAAAAAAAATTTCTATCCATGCCCCGGCCCGTAGAATCGTCTGTCTGATCGAAAGCGCTCTGTCCGGCATTTATATGCTGGGCGCGGAAGAGTCGGTGGTTGGGATTTCCACCAATATATACGGCAGTCATGTAATGGGATATTATGCGGCCCTGGACAAACGAATTGCCCAAAAACAACTCCCCGCGCCGGGCAACTGGGATTTTGTCAACATTGAAAGCGTCCTCAGCCTTTCGCCCGACCTGGTGGTTGTCTGGTCCCATCAGGAGGAATCCATTGCTGCGCTCGAAGATAAGGGGCTGCCCGTATACGGCGTTTTTATCCGCACGTTTGACGACATTTACAAGGAGATTACGGATCTGGGCATCCTTACCGGAAAAACATCCCGTGCCCAATTCCTGGTTTCCCAGACACGGCGTGAGATGGAAATTTTTTCACAACAAATAAAACACGTTAGCCATCCGTTGCCCAGGGTATATTTTATGTGGTCCCAGGGGATGCTGGAAACATCCGGCAAAAACTCTTCCGCCAACGACCTGATCCGTCTTGCCGGCGGGGAAAATGTCTGCGGTCATATTGAGCAGGAGCATATGGTTGTTAATATGGAAAACGTTCTTGCATGGAATCCGGAGGTGATCGTCATGTGGCATAATGTGTCCAGGGACCCGGATGATGTTATCCATGACCCCCTCTGGAAATCTGTTTCAGCCGTCAAAAACCTCAGGGTACATGAATTGCCGGACCCGTTTATGTGTGATTTCTGGACCCTGAAGTTCCAGTTTGCCGTCAAAGCCGTCGCCAAATGGTGCCACCCTGAGGCATTGACTGAATTGAATCTTGATGCCGAGAGCCGGAAGATGATACAGGTTTTATATGGCCGGGACATTAAATGACCCGATGAATTGATTTAACATCAAAAGACATGGCATGAAGTGCAACTGGAAACCAGAATTAAACTGCTTTATCTTGTTCCCCTGCCGATATTGATTCTCTCTCTCTTTGTCGGGCCTTCCAATGCGGTGTCCGCATCGGACATTCTAAACTGGCTGGGGCGTTGTTTTTTTGATTTTACCTCCGCTTCGGAGCCCAATCCGGCGCTGATCAAATCGATTGTGATGGATGTGCGCCTGCCCCGAATTCTGCTCACTTTTATGGTGGGCGGCGCCCTGGCGTCTTCGGGCAACACGCTTCAGGCGATTTTTCGCAACCCACTGGTGTCGCCCTATATTTTGGGACTATCATCGGGGGCAGCCTTCGGCGCAGCCCTGTCCATGGCGACTGCCTGGCTGCCGGTTCAGCCGGCCGCATTTATTTTCGGTTTGCTTGCTGTCGGGCTGAGCTATTTTCTGGCCCGGACCGGGAAGTCCGTATCCATTGTCAGCATGGTGCTGGCCGGCATTATCGTCAATGGCATTTTCACGGCGTTGTTGACGGTTGTCCAATTCCTATCCGATCCGTTCAAACTGCAAACCATTGTCCACTGGACCATGGGAAATTTGCACAATGCCAGCTGGACCAAATTTAATTCCGCTATAATACCCATTTCCCTTGGCGCAGTCGGCATGTTTTTAGCCCGCTGGCGGATGAATGTTCTATCGCTGGGCGATGATGAAACCCGTGCGGTGGGGCTGAATCCGGAAAAGGAAAAGCTGATCATGCTGGTGCCCGCGACCCTTGCAGCCAGCGGATCGGTGGCGGTCGCCGGCGTCATCAGCATGGTGGGGCTGGTGATTCCGCACATGGTGCGCATGATGATCGGCCCGGATAATACCAGAAATATTCCGGCGTGTTTTGCTTTTGGCGGCTCATTTCTGCTGGTGGTGGACAATTTTTCACGCACATTGGCTGCATTTGAAATCCCGGTGGGGATTTTTACCATGTTGATCGGCGGACCCTTTTTTATTTATCTGATGCGGCGGACCCATATCGGATGGGAGGCTTAAGGTGGCCATTCGGATCAAAAATCTGTCTTTTGCCTATAACGATCGCAAAATCCTTGAAGAGATCAATTTGCATATTCAACCCCGACAATTTACGGTGCTTCTGGGAAAAAACGGCAGCGGAAAATCCACGCTTTTCAAACTGATCGCGGGGTTTTTAAAAAACCAGCACGGTGAAATTTCAGTCATGGGGCATGACTTGCGGGAATTGACAAATACCCGGCGGGCGCGGCTTATCGGGTTTTTGCCTCAGCGGCATCACGGCGTCTTCCCATTTTCAGCCTTGGACGTCGTGCTGACCGGCCGGGCCAGCTATGTTGCCTTTACGCCCGGCTCAGAAGATCGCAAAGCTGCAGGGGCGGCATTGGAAAAAATAGGCATCAGCCATCTGGCGTCCCGGGCGTATACGGAACTTTCCGGCGGCGAACAGCAGCTGGTGATGATCGCCCGGGTGCTCGCGCAAAACCCCCGAATCATTCTTTTGGATGAACCGACAGC
>JALOPH010000289.1 GCA_025453995.1 Desulfobacterales bacterium | reverse complement strand
GGATCTTCGGGAAAAAGATGCACCGGAGATATACCACTGTCCAGGAGGCCTTCTCCGACATGACCGAGGTGGTGCGTGAGAGTTTTGCCGGAATCCGGATTGTAAAAGCATTTAACCGGGAAGATCAGGAGACATGCCGTCTCTCTGACGCCTCTAAGCAATATGTCCGGCAGAATCTAAAGCTGGTCAAGATCACCGGCGCTTTTTTCCCCATCATGGTTTTGTGCACCAATGTCAGCATTGCCATTGTTCTGGTATACGGCGGCAGGCTGACGATTCTTTCAGGCATCACCCCTGGGGATTTTGTCGCGTTTATCAATTACCTCAATCTCTTGGCGTGGCCCATGATGGCCATGGGGTGGGTCGCCAACCTCATTCAGCGGGGGGCGGCCTCACTGGACAGGATTAACGCCATCTTAACAATCAAGCCGGTCATTGCAGATAATCCGCAATCATATGACGCTGATCCGATTGAGGGAAAAATCAATTTTGAAAATGTATCTTTTGCCTACGGCGCAAACCAATCCCCGGCGCTCTGCGATATCACGATGACAGCAACACCGGGCACAATCACAGGGATAGTGGGCCCCCAGGGAAGCGGCAAGACCACCCTGCTCCAGCTCGTGCCCCGGCTCCATGATGTGAGCAAAGGCCGTATCACCTTAGATGGAAAGGATGTCCGGGATATCCGGCTGAGCCATCTCAGAAAACATATCCGTTATGTCTCCCAGGAGCCATTTCTCTTCTCCGGAACCCTTGGTGACAATATTACTTTTGGAAAAACCACTGAATTTCGACATCTGGAAACAGTTTTAAAAGCTGCGGCGCTATATGAAACGATCCAGTCCTTTCCGGAAGGATTGAAGACCATCGTGGGTGAAAAGGGGGTGGTCCTTTCCGGAGGGCAAAAACAGCGGGTGATCCTTGCCAGGGCATTGTTAGATGATGCGCCGATCCTGCTCCTGGATGATCCCATCGGCCAAGTCGATACCCAAACCGCAAGCGAAATTATCCATGCCATCCGCAATATCTCAAAGGACAAAACCGTTATTATTGTGTCGCACCGGCTGGCGGCGGTTCAATTCGCCGACCGGATCCTGGCGCTTGATCAGGGCAGAATATCAGAATCCGGAACCCACAAGGAGCTCATCGAACGGAATCAATATTATGCAAGGACGTTTCAGCTGCAACGGTTTGAGAATGAACAATAGAAATGGCTCACACTAAAAACACATTTGAAGAAAAATCCCTTGGAAAAGCCCAGGATATCCGGCTGTTGAGGCAGATGGCGCCTTACGTCAAGCCCTATTGGTTTATCCTGTCGATCACTGTCTTGCTGATGATAGCGGTCACTGTCCTGGAACTGCTGATTCCCTATATCACTAAAGTCGCCATTGACCGCTATATCATTCCCCAGGAAACCGGATTAAACGGCGCCCGGATATCCCATGGCCGGGGCTTAGATGTCGACATGTCTGACCCTGACATCAAAAAACTCATCAACGCGAGACCGGACATATTTCAGGCGCATGACAATTCCGATCGGATTTCCTATGATGATTTGAAAAAATTGCCGCGACAGGACCTGGCAATAATTCGAAATAAAGATATGCAAGGCGTTATGGTAATGGCAGGTTATCTTCTGCTTCTGGTTGCCGCGAGCTTCTGTTTGAACTTCATCCTTGTGGTCATACTGGAATACGCCGGCCAAATGATCATGCATGATTTGAGATTGACTCTGTTTACGCATATTCAGGGTCTATCCATTCGTTTTTTCACCCAGAATCCTGTGGGCCGGCTGGTGACCCGGGTGACCAACGACACGCAGAACATGCAGGAAATGTTCAACTCGGTGATCATCTTTGTGTTAAAAGACCTGTTTCTTGTTTTCGGCATCATCTTTCTGCTCTTTTACATTGACTGGCGGATGGCGCTGGCAGTTCATCTCATCTTCCCGTTTGTGTTTTACGCCTCCTATAAATTTTCAGGGTCCTCCCGGGAATCCTACCGGACGCTTCGCGTCAAGGCCGCCCAGATGAACTCAAGGTTTGCCGAAACCATCGGCGGCATTCAGGTGCTCCAATTGTTCGGCCAGCAGGATTACAACTTTAATATTTTTAAAAGAATCAACCGTGAGAACTATGAAGCGGGCATGCAGCAAATCACCATTTTTGCCGTTTTTATGCCGTTTATCGAATTGATGAGCTCCGTGGCGGTGGCCATTGTCATCTTTTACGGGGGCTGGAGCTTTATCGCCCATAAAATCACCCTCGGCGCGATTGTCGCGTTTATTTCCTATCTGCGTCTCTTTTTCAGACCCATCCGGGATATTGCTGAAAAATACAATATCACCTTAAATGCGCTCTCCTCTTCCGAGAGAATCATGCAGATTCTCAATGACCGCAATATGGTTCCTGAACCTGAAGAAAAAAACCGGATGGCCGTTCCCGAAAGGATTGAAGAGTTCCGCTTCAATGAGGTCACATTTTCATACGTGCCCGATGAAATTGTGCTTGACCGGATTTCGTTTGCCCTGTCGGCCGGTGAAACCATCGCCATTGTGGGTCCCACCGGCGCAGGCAAGACCTCCATCATCAACCTGATCACAAGGTTTTATGATCCGGATTCAGGGAGCATATTGATCAACGGAATCAACATTAAAAGCCTCCTGTCCCGTGATCTTCGATCCAAAATGGCATTGGTGACCCAGGACCCATTTCTGTTTTCAGGTACGATTCGGAGCAACATATTCAACACAAAGAGACACATGCCGTCTCAGGAAGTGGATCGGATACTGGAATCGTCTTTCTGCAAAACCTTTGTTGATAAACTGCCTGAAGGACTTGATGCGGTATTGACGGAAGGCGGCGCGACCCTGTCGAGCGGACAGCGTCAGTTGATCTCCATCGCCCGGGCTTTGGCGGCAAATCCTGAATTAATCATTTTCGACGAAGCCACTTCATATATTGATTCCGAGACAGAAGAAAAAATCCAGAACGCGCTCTTCAACCTGACAAAAGGCCGTGCTGCCATCATCATCGCCCACCGGCTCAGCACCGCACGGGTGGCGGATAAAATCATCGTGCTCCGTCACGGAAAAATTATTGAAGCCGGCTCCCATGCCGCTTTGATGAAACAAAAGGGATTCTATTTTCAATTAAATCAATTGCAGGGATAGCGCCATACTTTTATAAGTACCCGCTATTACATGAGAAAATTTCAATCCTTGAATTTCATAACTGATTATTGGAACTGCTTAATGGATCAACTTAAATAGTGCTCGAACGGTAACCTCCTCTCCCTTGAGGGGTTGGGGTGAGGATGTAACATATCGATTTCACAACCTCCTCACCCTGCGCCTCCCCCCAAATGGGGAGAGGCGTGTGGGTTTCCGTTCAGGCATTAAATTGGGAAGCGCTCTTGCCGAAATTTTCTTTTTTAACCATGCGAATTGGACTTGTCAAAGCGTGTCGAACATGTTAAAAGTGGTGCTTAATAATTTTAGCACATTGTTTAACTATCTGAAAATACTCGTTCTTAATAGTTTAACCCTAACATCAAGAAAAGGAGATAAAACATGGCGTACGATGCAACCAAGTGGCAGATATCCGAAGCGGCAGAACCCAACATGCCTACCCCTGAGCAATGGATGGAAAAACTGGGACTACAGAAAGATGAGATGCTTCCCATGGGGCGTCTATCCAAAATTGACTTCCTGAAAGTCATCAACCGCCTCAAGAACCGACCCGACGGCAAATATATCGAAGTTACCGCCATCACCCCCACCCCATTAGGCGAAGGCAAAAGCACCACCTCAGTTGGTTTGATGGAAGGTCTTGGCAAGCGCGGCGTTAATGTCGGCGGCGCTCTGCGTCAGCCCTCCGGCGGCCCCACCATGAACGTCAAGGGTACGGCAGCCGGCGGCGGCAACTCCCTGCTGATCCCCATGACTGAGTTCTCCCTGGGACTCACCGGCGACATCAACGACATCATGAACGCCCACAACCTGGGTATGGTCGCCATGACGGCCCGTATGCAGCATGAGCGCAATTACAACGATGAGCAATTGGCCCGACTCACCGGCATGCGCCGCCTGGATATCGACCCCACCCGCGTGGAAATGGGATGGATCATCGACTTCTGCGCCCAGTCGTTGAGAAACATCATTATCGGCCTCGGCGGCCGCACCGATGGTTTCACCATGCAGTCCAAGTTCGGCATTGCGGTTGGCTCAGAGCTGATGGCCATTCTGTCAGTGGCCACGGACCTGGCCGACCTGAAAGAACGCATCAACAACATCACCGTGGCCTTTGACAAGAGCGGAAAACCCGTGACGTGCCGTGACCTGGAAGTCGGCAATGCCATGGCAGCCTTCATGAGAAACACCATCAATCCCACACTGATGAGCACGGCCGAATATCAGCCCTGCTTCGTTCATGCCGGCCCCTTTGCCAATATTGCCGTGGGCCAGAGTTCCATCATCGCCGACCGCGTGGGATTGAAATGCTTTGACTACCATGTCACCGAGTCCGGTTTTGCCGCTGACATCGGATTTGAAAAATTCTGGAACGTCAAGTGCCGCTTCTCCGGTCTGAAACCCCATGTGTCCGTCCTGACTGCCACTGTCCGCGCCCTGAAGATGCACGGCGGCGGCCCTAAGGTGGTTGCCGGTAAAGCCCTGGATGATGCCTACACCAAAGAAAACTTGGCCTTGGTGGAAAAGGGTTGCGAGAATATGGTCCATATGATCGGCGTTATCCGGAAAGCCGGCATCAACCCGGTTGTCTGCATCAACCGTTTCTACACCGACACCGATGCCGAAGTTGCAGCCGTTAAGAAAGCCGCAGAAGCTGCCGGTGCCCGCTGCGCCGAGTCCAACCACTGGCTCAAAGGCGGCGAAGGCGCCCTGGAATTCGCCGACGCCGTTATCGACGCCTGCAATGAAAAGAATGATTTCAAATTCCTGTATCCGCTGGAGATGAAACTTCGCGACCGCGTGGCCAAAATTGCCAAGGAAGTCTATGGTGCCGACGGCGTGGATTGGTCTCCGGAAGCCAATGCGAAGGCTGAAATGCTGGAGAGCGATTCAAAGTATGCCGATTTTGCCACCATGATGGTCAAGACCCACCTGTCCCTCTCCCATGACCCGGTTAAAAAGGGCGTGCCCAAAGGTTGGAGACTGCCCATCCGCGACGTGCTTATTTACTCCGGCGCGAAATTCCTCTGCCCCTGCGCAGGCACCATCAGTCTGATGCCCGGAACCAGTTCCAACCCGGCGTTCAGAAGAATTGACGTGGACCCGGCAACCGGCAAAGTCAGCGGATTGTTCTAAAATTTTTTTCCGGATGAATCCGGAAAAAAATAAAAAACATCATAAAAAAAAGCCCGGCGGAAAACCCCGCCGGGCTTTTTTTTACTTTACCCATACCCCTGCTGATATGGATTTTGTTTTATGGCGTACCCCAGTCCGGCACGTCCTTGTTGACATTGATCTGCAAATGGAATTCTTTGATCTTATATTTTGAGGTATCCACATAGGTAAAAGGGTCATTTTCGGTGGGACGGGTGTAGTGCTTTTCTTCAACGCTGTATTCGACGTAAATATCGGTATCATTGTATATTCCATCGGAAGCCACCACCCAGTTGAAATCCATGCCCGGATAGGTTTCCTTCAATACATCATCTTCATACCGGACCAGCTTGGGATTTGAATACGTATACACATAGCGCGTTCGCGGAGCTTCCGGGGAAACGGTCATGGTCGAAAGCGTCATGTGGACTTTTCCGCTTACAGTGACCACTTCATTGCGCTTCATGTTGGCGACCTCAACGATTTTGGAACTGTCAGAGTTATAAAAATCTTTTAATGTGATCTTCGGGTTGATGGCGTTTGACACCTGACCGTTGACGCTGGCCGTAAAATCGATACTATCTTCGGAAATGCCCCATCCGCTGGGGAAGAATGTATCCGTCCAGGCCCTCGAGAAATTAAACGACGCAGGTTCCGGTTCTTCTTCCCCAACATCCAGCTGGACCTCGTTGCTTGATGAATTTTTGACCACCACTTTGACCTTTCCGGATTTGGCATCATCGGGAATGGTAAAAACGATTTGCATATTGGTCCAGGACTTAACCTGAATCTCTTTGCCGCCCAAATAAAGTTTGCTGGTTCCCTTGGTCGCGCCAAAGGAGATTCCTTTAAGCGTCACATCATCGCCGTTTTCAGCGGGATTCGGGGCGGCCGATTCAATATAGGGCCCTGCGGAAACAGTGACTTTGACATTTTTATTTTCCACATAACAGTTCATGATCAACCCGGTGAGATATACCGCGTCCTGTTTAAAAGGAATCAGTGCA
>JALOPH010000105.1 GCA_025453995.1 Desulfobacterales bacterium | reverse complement strand
TCATTATGAAAATCTTATTCGCTTTTCTGATATTAATTTCAGCGCTATTATCATCCTCTCATGCAACCGGCGCCGCTTTCACCGTCAGCAATATCTCCAATAATAACTTTCAAAATGATAATCCGCAGATCAGCGCCGAAGGCCTGGTTACGTGGGACGCATGGGACGGCACAGATATGGAGATATTTCTTTACGACGGCATAAACATTATCAAGATTACCGACAACAGTTTTAATGACTCTGAGCCGCAAATCAACAAAAACGGCTGGATCACATGGAGCGGACAGGAAGGCACTGACAAAGAGATATTTCTTTATAACCGCACCCGCATTATTCCGATCACCTCCAACAGTTACGATGATTTTGAGCCGCAAATTAACGAAAAAGGGTGGGTCACCTGGAGAGAATATGATTCGGACTGGGAAATATTTCTGTATAACGGGACTCAAACCATCCAGCTGAGCGACAATTCGTATGATGACTTTAAACCGCAGATCAACAAAAACGGCTGGGTCACTTGGTATGGATATGACGGCGCTGATTGGGAAATATTTTTGTATAACGGTTCCACTGTAACCAATATCTCCAATAAAATTAATATGGATACGGCTCCCCAGATCAGCGACAACGGATGGGTTGCGTGGGAAGGATGGGACAGCACCGACAGGGAGATATTTCTTTATAACGGCAATGAAATCATTCAGATTACAAACAATACGCTGGAAGACTTTGAACCCCGCATCAATTCAAAAGGCTGGGTCACTTGGTATGGGCATGACGGCGCTGACTGGGAAATATTTCTCTATAATGGAACCGATATCACTCAGATCACCGATAATAATTTCAATGATCAATATTGCCGGATCAATGCCAGTGGCTGGATTGCATGGTGCGGATATGACGGCGCGGATTGGGAAGAATTTCTCTATGACGGAACCCGTATCGTTTCGCTTACCGACAACCCATACAATGAAGGGAACCCCCAAATCAGTGACAGCGGCCGGGTCACGTGGCTCGGGTGGGACGGCGCCAATAATGACATATTCCTGGCAAAACCACCCGGTGCGCCGCCTTCCCCGCCATCCAAGCTTACCGCCATGGCAATATCATCCACTCAGATTGTTCTTGGCTGGAAAGACAATTCCAAAAATGAAAAAGGGGTTAAAATTCAAAAAAAGACAGGCGGATGCGCATCAGCCGGCACATGGACCCAAATTGCACAAAAGCCTGCAAATACGACTTCGCATACAATTTCAGGCTTAATGCCGCATACAACTTATGCTTTCAGAGTATATGCGTACAATGATGATGGAAATTCAAAATATTCCAACTGCGCGTCCGCAAAGACGGGCACAGCGGGTGCTCCGCGGGCGCCTTCTGATTTGAAAGCGATTTCCGCATCATCCAAAAAAATCACCCTGAACTGGAAGGATAACTCGGCGGATGAAACCGGATTTAAGATTTACCGGAAGGCCGGTCCAGGAGCATGGAGCCTCTTAAAGACAACAGCCGCCAATGCCAAAACATTCAGCGATACAGCCGCATTGAATCATTGTTCAACAACATCATATCAATATTATATAGCGGCCGCCAGGAAGGATGCCGGCGACTCTCCGGCAACCAACACAGCTACGGTACCCTATCAGCCGACAAACCTGGCGGCAATCCAGGGAACAAGTTCCGGCGCCATACAATTGACATGGACAGACAAAAGCACTGATGAAACCGGATATGAAATATGGCGCAAACCCGGCGATTGCTCCACAAGCTCAGAATGGACTAAAGTGGCCGTATTGGGGACGAACAAGACATCGTGGACCAATTCCGGACTGTCAGCAGGGAAAAAATACTCTTACAAAGTAAGGGCTTATAGAAAAACTGGCCTTGTTATTCCCGCATATGGATACTCCATGTGGAGTGCATGCAAGTCCGTGGTCGCGCCATCATAATGCGAGGTTCTCAAACCTTGTATATGCGCTGATAAAGGTCAGATCAACTTTCCCGGTGGGACCATTGCGGTGCTTGGATAAGATAATTTCCGCTTTTCCGATGTTCGGATTATCCGGTTCCGGATGATAGACCTCGTCTCTGTAGATCAGCAGCACCAGGTCCGCATCCTGCTCGATGGAACCCGATTCCCGAAGGTCAGAGAGCTGGGGTTTTTTGTTTTCCCTGCTTTCAAGCCGGCGGTTGAGCTGGGAAAGCGCAATCACCGGGATATTGAGCTCCTTGGCAAGGCTTTTCAGAGACCGGGAAATTTCGGATATCTCAAGATCCCTGCGTTCGGATTTATGCTGGGCTTCCATGAGCTGCAGGTAATCGATGATGATCAGGCCAAGCCCTTTGTTTTTTTTCAGCCGCCTTGCCTTGGCTTTTATTTCAAGCACCCGGATATCCGATGAATCATCAAAATAGATGGGCGCATCCCCCAGAACCCCTGCTGCATAGTGAAGGTTTATCCAATCATCCGTATCCAACATGCCATCCCGCAGCCGCGACGAATTGACCCTGGACTCGGCGCACAACATTCTCATGGAAAGTTGCTCCTTTGACATTTCAAGTGAAAATACAGCCACCGGCAAGTCTTCTTCCACTGCCGCATTCCGGGCGATGTTCAAGGCCAGGGCGGTCTTCCCCATGCTGGGGCGGGCGGCCAGGATAATCAGGTCAGATGCCTGCAATCCGCAGGTGAGTTGATCCAGTGCAGTAAATCCTGTAGGGATTCCACTCAACCGGCTTCTGTTTTTCTGCCGGATTTCAAGCGCCGTCAAATTGTTGTATAGTATGTCATTTATGGGGTAGCAGGTCGATCGGATATTTCTCTGGGTGACGTCAAATATTGACCGCTCGGCAAAATCAAACGCCCCGGCGATATTTCCCTCCTCTTCAACGCAAAAGGCGATGATCTCGTGGGATTTTTCAATCAGACGGCGCAGGGACGCTTTCTCATGGATGAGCCTGGCATAATGTCCGGCATTGCTGGCCACCGGCGCCGTATCAATGATTCTTGCCAGATATGCCGGGCCGCCTGCACTTTTGAGTTCGCCTCTTTCCTTAAGACGATTGGCGACAGTCACCAGGTCCACCGGGATATTTTTCTGATAAAGCTCAGATATGGCGGAAAACGTCGTCCTCAGAGGCGCGCTGTAGAAATCATCAGGGGTAATAATTTCCAGAACATCGCTCAACACTTCATTATCAATGAGGATGGCGCTGATCAGAGACTCTTCCGCCTCGATATGACGCGGCAGCGGGTTGCTGAGCAGCGGGTCTCTATCGGCTTTAGGCCTGGCTTTCTTTGGTTCAGTTTGCTTCATTGTTTTCCTTTCAAAAAACTTTTTTCTACTCAATCGCATTTTGGCGGGAAGGTTGTCATCATCGCGCTTGCGCCAAACGCATAAGAACCGGGCACGAGTAAGCGTAGAGCAGAGCCCGAAAAAATAAACTGAGCTGGGCAGCAATACCGCATAGCGGAAAAAAAGCTTTTGCCGGGTGCGTCTAAAAATACGGGGGAAATGTTCGTAAAAATCGAACATTTAATGAAAAAATATATGGACCCGCAGAAAGGCTAACTTTTATCAAACCGCCAGTTCATGGGCTGACGGGTATGGTTGACGACCCACCCCAGATCCTGCAGGCGAATAATCATGGCATGCTTGGATATATTGAAAAACCCGCCGGCATGTTGGACGGCGCCGGCAATATGACGCCAGTTTTCAACGCAAAGGTCAAAGTGAAACGGCGTGGTAGGAAATACTTTTCTGACATTGTGAAGTTCCAGGCAATCGCAGGCAAATGCCTTATGGAAAGCTTTTTCAACTTCATTTTCAGGCATCAGAAGGCATCCGGCAAAATAATCCGCCTGCCATTCAACGGGCGCTTTGGCGTCTTTTGCCCTGCAAAAAACCGCGTCTCCCTCCGGTATGAATCGATGCGCCGTTTCCGCAAGATGCCGGTGCAGCATCCAGTGTCCGACTTCATGGGCGCATGTAAAGCAGAATCGTCCCTCGGAGCGTTGATCCAGCAGGGTCGTGCTGATGGCAACGAGTTTCTTTTGAACATAAAGCGCGCCATACACATCGTCCATGCCGTATATTTTTTCGAAATCGATAAATCCCAGACGCAGCCCGAGGCCCCGTTCAATGATATCTTCTACCGGCACCGGCGGACGCAGCGTCCTGCCTGTGCTTGCCTCATAATCGGAAAGAACATCCGCGGCGACATCAGAAATAAAATCCTTGGGTAAAAAAGGAACCTTCATTTTTCACCTTTGCCCAGTCGTGTCAGTTCAATCATTTTACAAAGCCTTTCCCAGTCATCGTCTTCAAATCCTTTGTCCTTGGCCATTCTCAAAAAATCCGCAGCTCCGGGTTTTTCCGAAATATATGACGATAAATCCGGGTCCAGCTTTCTTGCCGATGAAAGGAGCAATGCCTTATCAATATTTAAGGCACGGGCTATCGAAAGAATCACCTTTGCCTTGGGCGGTCCGACATTGCCCTGTTCGATATCACTCAGATAACCGGGAGATATCTGCACGGACGCTGCAAGCTCTCTTAGGCCCATCCCGGCTTCGAGCCGGCGGGTCCTTAACATTTCGCCAAAAGTCTCCGCATCATTCGTTTTCATTGTGTTCTATTCTATCGAACGCTGCCGGGATGTCAAGATTTTTTTCCAGCGCCATAAGTAATGGGTTTACATCTTTAAATAATTTATATAATATTTTCGCCGATGGAAAAAAATTTCGACAGCGTTGTCATCAATGAAGTCCAGCTCCTTCTTGCTGAAAAAAGGACATCTCTTGCCGCCATGCGCACGGGGATAACGGTCTTTGTCCTTCCTTTAACAGTAATCAGTTTTTTAGTGGCAACATCCAAATACTATGATGTAGTTCATGTATGGTACTTGCTTCTGGTTCTGCTTATCATCTGTCTTGCTCTGATCGTTTTAGGATCCTATCTCATCATACGGGCCGCTCTTAAAATAAGGGCCTATGACCGGCATATTGCCATCATTAAACTCAAATACAGCCAACTGGCTGAATTCATAGAATAATAGAATTAAACTCATGTTCATATGGAGAGCATTCGATCATGCATGAACTTGCGGTCACAGAAAAAATACTCGATATCGTCGTGAAACACGCCCGAATGAACCGGGTCAACAAAATCCGATCCATTACGCTTAAGATCGGCGAAATGAGCGATATTGAAAACGAATGGATTCAACATTACTTCGACTATTTAAGCAAAAACACGGTGGCAGAGGGGACAGTGTTAAAAATTGAAAAAACCCCCATTGTGCTCAAATGCAACCAATGCCAACGCACCATTGAAATCAGCAAGGCCAAGCTTGGAGAGGTTGTCTGCCCTGGCTGCTCCGGCAGAAAAGATTTTTCCATCGTTTCCGGTAGAGAATATTTTATTAAAGAAATGGAGGCGGAATAATTATGGATGCAATCAAACTCATCGAGGTCAAGGAAGATATTTTAGCCGATAATGACGCTGCGGCCAGAGAATTGCGCTTAAAACTCAAAAGCCAAAACACCCTGTTAATCAATCTCATGGCTTCACCCGGTGCCGGAAAAACAAGCCTTTTGCTCCAAACCATCGGCGAATTGAAAAATGCTTTCCGAATGGCGGTGATCGAGGCGGATATTGATTCCACCGTAGATGCAGAAAAAATCGCTGCAACCGGCATTGAAAGCATCCAGCTCAGAACTGGCGGTTTCTGTCATCTGGATGTCGCCATGGTAAAGAAGGGGCTCGAAGCCATCGATACGCCGTCTCTGGATATCATTATTATTGAAAATGTCGGGAATCTGGTCTGCCCTGCCGAGTTCGATACCGGCGCTGAAATAGACGTCATGATTTTAAGCGTACCCGAGGGCGATGATAAGCCTCTGAAATACCCTTTGATGTTTTCCAAATGCCATGCGTTGTTGGTGAACAAAACCGATCTGATGCCCTATACCGACTTCAATATGGCGTTGCTGCATGAACGGGTCAGAAAACTCAATCCGGATATTCATATTTTCGAAATTTCATGTAAAACAGGAGAAGGTATCATCGCCTGGACTGACTGGCTGAAACAATCGGTTGAAGATTTTGTAAAAAACTAATATTGTCATGCTGGCGTTTTCTTCATCTATACAGCAGGCAACGTTAACGTAAACGATTGACATGCAGACGTGAATGAGTTACCGGAAATATTAAAAAATTTACTTGACAGTTAGTTCCATTTACTTTTTAATTTACAGAAATAATTCAAATTTTGATACTTCAAAGTGTGCAGAAACATTTTGACAATCCGATAAAGGGCCAGCATAAATGGCAAATCAGGAAAGCGACGCGAACGATCCTCTCCTTGACATTCATATCGATATGAACGAATTTGGCGTTTCTATCGAATCGCTGAAATCTACCAACGATAAATCCATCGAACAGGAATCCATATCCGAGCCTGAAGCTGATGAAGCCGAACCGCCGCCATTCATCGGTCCGTTAGATGAAATCAAACTGCAGCTGAACAGTCTTAGCAAGGCTTTCGAAACCAAACTCAAGTACGACGATCATAAAAACAAAATTATTGACGAACTCCACCAGTCGCTTCAGGAATACCGTCAGGGCCTTGTGCAGAAATATGTTCAGAAGATTTTTACGGATGTTCTTAAAGTTGTGGACGACATCCGGAAGTTTTCAGCGCATTACAGTTCAAATCGAAACGCGGACGATACAATGGATAAGTTTTTAACCTTTCTTGAATCAACCGCTTCCGATCTGGAAGATCTGTTTTTATGGGAAGGGATATCCCCGTTTTCTTGTGAAGGCAACCTGCTCGATCCGGCCCGACAGCGCATTTTGAATAAATTTCCTACCGACGACCCCGCCAAAGACAAAATAATCGCTGAACGGGTCAGGCCCGGATATGAATACAACGGGAAAATCGTTCGGCCCGAAATGGTGTCGGTATTTGTGTATCAAAACAATGTTTCTGCAGAGGACATGAAAACTAATGGCCAAGCAAGCTCAAGCTAAACACATTTTTGGGATAGATCTGGGAACGACCTACTCGTCGATTGCTTATGTGGATGAATTCGGGAAGGCTGTCATCATCCCCAACGCTGAGAACGAGAGAGTAACGCCGTCTGTTGTATTCTTTGATGAAGAAAACATTGTGGTCGGGGATGTGGCGAAGGAGAGTTCAAAACTCTATCCGGATGATGTGGTCTGTTTTATTAAACGCGCCATGGGCGAGCCCAATTTTATATTTATTCATCACTCCGAGCAGTATCGGGCAGAAGAGATTTCTGCCTATATTTTAAAAAAACTGGCCCAGGACGCTGAAAAATACCTGGGAGAAAAAGTGATGGACGTGGTCATCACCTGCCCCGCATATTTCGGAATCAATGAGAGGGAAGCCACCCGCAAAGCCGGAGAAATTGCCGGATTTAATGTCCGCCAGATCATCAATGAACCCACTGCCGCGGCTATCGCCTATGGCTCACTGGATTCATCAGAAGATCGCGTGGTTCTGGTTTACGACCTCGGAGGCGGCACCTTTGACATCACCATGATCGATATTCGCAAGGATTCCGTTGAGGTCATCTGCACAGGCGGGGACCACCATCTGGGAGGCAAGGACTGGGACGACCGGATTGTCGCATATCTTGTCGAGCGGTTTCAGGCCGAAACCAAAACGGATGAAGACATCCTCGATGATCCGGACACATGGCAGGACCTCCAGCTTTCCGCTGAAAAGGCAAAAAAAATCCTCAGCCAGCGCCCCAAAACCCCCATATCCGTCACCCATGGCGGCGAGCGGGTCAAAATCCTCCTGGAGCGTGAAAAGTTTGAGGAAATCACAGAGGATCTTCTTGAAAGGACCATAGAATTCACCCGGGATATGCTACAGGAAGCGAAAAAAAAGGGATACAACCGCTTTGACGAATTCATTCTTGTGGGCGGGGCAACCCGTATGCCTCATATCACGCAGCGGATTGAAAAAGAATTTTCAATAACACCCAAAATTTTTGACCCGGATGAAGCCGTCGCAAAGGGGGCGGCCATTTACGGGTGGAAACTGACGTTAAATGACAAGCTGATCCAGCGGATCACCACCCAGACCAAACAACCGATTCGTCAGATTGAAGAGATTTCTGAGATGATTGAAGGAGAAGTCATCACTGTTGAGGATGTCAAGGAAGCGGTTCAGCATGTGGCCGATGAAACGGGATATACGCTACCAAGCGTGGAAAGCTCCATGCTGAGAGTCAAAAACGTCACCAGCAAAAGCTTCGGTATTGTCGCCCATAATCCATCCAACATGGAAATCGTGTTTAATATCGTGCTGCGGAACACAACGGTCCCCATCGCGCGGAAGCAGAATTTTTACACAGCGGTGGACAATCAGAAATCCGTGCTGATCCGCATCATGGAAAGTGAGACCAGCCGGGTTGAAGTCCCTGTTCACAACGCGGTTGAAATCAAAACAGCTGTTCTCAATCTTCCCCCCAATCTTCCGGCGGATCTGCCCATCGAGATAACATTTGTATTAAACGAAGAAGGCCGGCTCCATATCACTGCCACGGAAACAAAAGAATCCCGTCAGGTTGAAGTGGTGGTCGACACCGCGTCTGTGATTCAGGGCGAAGAATTTGAGAAAGCCAAAGCCAGATCCCAAGCCCTGACCGTTCATTAATCCTATATTGAATCACGACTATGGAACGCGACAACTTTTATCTTCTCCTTGAACTGTCCCTCGAACCACCTGAAACCAATGATGAGGTTATCTGGGAAGCCATTCAGAAAAAAAAGGCCGAATGGAGCCGGTTGCGCAACCATCCGACAAAGGGCATCCAGGCGCAAAAATACATCAGCATGATCCCTGAAATTCAACGGATCATGATGTACAGTGATTTCCGGCAAAGGGAAGCCCTCGATGCCATCCAGATCATAAAAAAAGGGAAAACAGATAAATACGTAGAAATCGACCGCCACATTGATATCCTTCTGGGCAAGGGATTCGTCGAAAAGGAAGAAATTGTCAAGCTCTCTGAAATTCACAATATTGATGAAAATGAGATCAAAGATCGGATCAATCTTAAATTAGAAGAAAAACTGATTCAAGTGGATCAGGAAATCAGCATCCGAATGGCCAAAGGCTACCTTTCGGAAGCAGACATCGAGAAAATCGCCGGCCGCCATGCCCTGACACAAGATCAAATCCGCCAGCGGGTCCGCTGCCCCATTGTGAAAAACGGGGCTGATAAAATCCAACCCCCCAAGCCCCTGGACAAGTCCATCGAAAAAAGCATTATTGAAAATTTAAAAATTATTAAAAAAACATCCCTGTATGATTTTTTATCAACGCCGGCCATCTCAGAGCTTAAAACACTTCAGGAAAAATCCACTATAAAAAAAAGGGAGCTTTCCAATTTAAGCAGAAAAGACGCGGATGTCACCGCCGGAACTATTCTCACCGGACACTGCCTGACCATATTTAAAAATGACGAAAGCCGCTATGCCTATGATGTCAGCCTGGCAAAAGCCCGTCTTGGCTCCCTGTATTCAGACATCGACATGTCAGCCATTGAAGGGAAAATCCGGGCTGAATATTTTGACATCCTGATTCTAAAGGGCATGGATCTCGGGATGGATCGCGAGGAGGCAGCCCAGTTTATCGACGACTATTGCAAAACCCAAAACTATCAAATCGAAAAAAAAGAAGAGTCTGCTCAAGTTGAAAAAAAGAAGATGCCCCGCGCATATATCATCGGATGCGCCATAGCGGCATTGATGATACTGGCATCGATCTTTTACTTTATGCACAAAAAGGGAAGCGCCGAATCTGAATACGAAGCTTTGATAGAAAGCATTGAAAAGCAAACTGCACCGGAAGAAAAAACGAAACTTCTCAAACAATATCTTAATACGCACAAGCAGAAAAATAAACTGACCCAGGACGCTTCAGCCAGAATCAAGGAAATCGAATCTCACGTCATGGCCAAGGAGTTTGAAAGTATTATGCTGCGCGCTGAAAAAGCCGTCTCCGATGGAAACATTGACATGGCCCTTTCCATTTATCGTGAATACCTCAAGTCAAATCCTCCTGACGCCCAAAAAGCTCAGGTCAATGATCACCTCCGCCGCCTGTCCGAACAAATCGAAAGAAAAGATTTCGATGAGGTCAGCACGGTCGCCCTCAAGGGTGAACCGGATCAGAAAATAGAAGTTTTCCAGCGATACCTGGCCCAGCACCCAGATGGGCCGCATAAAGCCGAGGTGGAAAAACTTTTGCAGGAAATGAGCGGCGAGTATTATATTTACATCAAGAAAATGCTCTCCTCATGCGAGCAGAATATGGATTGGAAAGGATGCGTCGATCTTTGCGAAACTTTTATCCGCCTTTATGACAACAGCAATGCGGACCAGCTCAAACAGCTGCTCCCGGCCTATCAGGAAAACGCGCGCAATGAGACTATTTTCAAGAACCTGGTTGAAAAAGCGTCCCAGCGCGGCAGCGATCACAATGCTGCCAAGCAGGTTTATAAGGACTTTCTGGCCGCCTACCCGAACTCCCCCCTAAAAGTTAAAATTCAGGCTGAAATAACCCGGTTGGAAGAGATCGCCGCCATTGCGGCGATTGATGACAAAAAAGCCAAAATGAGAAGCCTGATTGCCGGTTCCGGAGGGCGCTTCTCCGAACAAAAAGACGGCGTGGTGGTGGATTCCAAAACCGGATTGATGTGGACCCTTGTGGATGCCATGACCGCTGAACCCAATACCTGCATCAATTATGAATACGCCAAAAAATATGTCGATGAACTTAAAACTGCAGGTTACACAGACTGGCGGCTGCCGACACCCGCCGAGCTGTCGGGTATTTATAAGATGAATCCTTCGTTCCCCTCCGCCTCAGACACTGAATGCTTTTGGACATCAGAAAGCTTCACGAGCTACTCCGACGGCTGGCACATCAAGACAAGTTCTCTGTGCAAGGAAAAAGCAGGGCAATGGGAACCCCTTCAGAAAGATTCCAAGGAATGCGGGAATGTCAGGGCTGTGCGCGGCAGATAGTGCCCGAACGGAAACCGCATCTTTTGGCCAAATACGGCGTTCTCGAAATTTTTTGATCCTCGACGTAGCGCCGCTACGCCTGCGGTCAAAAAATTCCTGCGGCCTTGTCTTTGACCAAAATCTACACTTTCCGTT
>JALOPH010000104.1 GCA_025453995.1 Desulfobacterales bacterium | reverse complement strand
ATAAGGGCTTCGGCCAGCAGACGGCGGTCGCCGATAATGGCCGGGAGATCGTCGGCCAGAGACACGTGCAGTATGCATTCCTGCCGGTTGACCTGGGGCCGAACCATAATCAGAAGATCGGAAATAAATTTTTTAAGATCGATTCGGGTGCTAACCAGTTCCTGGGGCTTGGCGAAATCCAGAAACCGGTTGATGGTGGCTTCGATGCGTCCGATCTGGTTCATGGCGATATTAAAGTCCTCCTCATATTCAGGAGAAAGATCGATTTCCGTTCGGGCGGATTCGAGAAACAGTTTAATTGATGTAAGCGGAGTCCTGATTTCATGAGCCACAGCCGCCCCCATCCGTCCCATGGCCGCGAATTTTTCCAATCGCTCGGCCATTTGCCGTGTTTTTTGAAGCATCCGGTCGGATTCCATCAGTTCGGCTTCCCGTTGACCTACTTTCTGTTCCAGATGGTCCTGGCGCTTCTGAAGACGGGCAGCCATATCCGTCAGAGCGTTAAACAGCATGCCGATTTCATCATTGCGTAAGATTTTTTCAATAGTTGCGTCAAAGCGTGAATCCGCAATGCGGCCGGCATATCGACTGAGTTTCCTTATAGGTGAAACGATATGGTAGGAAATCAGCGATGTCAACAAGAAGGCGCTGACGATGCATAGCAGTAAGGTGAAGTAAATCACGTTTTTTAGTTTTTCGGCAGCGGCAAAAGCTTCGGCCTCGTCCTGTTCCACCACGATATACCAGTCCGTGCCGCTGACCTTGAGTGATGCCCCCAGCACCTCGATGCCCCGATAATCGAGATAGGCGCTGTTGAGGTCGGTTTTTGCAAAAATTTTCCGGAAACTGTCGGACTGGGAAATGTTTTCGGTTAAAATGCGATGGGGTTCCCGGTGGGCCAGAAACCGGCCGTCCCTGTCCACCAGATAACATTCGCCGGTAGCTCCCAAAGATACATTAAGAATGAACAAAATGATTTTTTCCGTGCTCACCCGTCCCCAGACCGTTCCCAAAAGCTGTCCGTCCGGCGCCTTGATTGGGGCGGCAATTGAAAAGGAAGATTGATTTTCCTCAGGGAAATAAACGATGTCTGAAACATAAATATCATTCCGCGCATCCCATGATTCAATATTTCCGGATACCGATGCATGGGGATTTTCCCTGCTTACTGCCACCACCTGGCCGTCTGTTGAAACGACGGCAAGTTCTTTATATACGCCGTATGTCTTCCGGATCAGGTCAAGGTATGTCTCAATCCGGCCAGGCTCCATGGATTTGACCAGCGCGGTGTCGGCCACCATGGTCATATCCGCCCTCCGCTCGGCAAGCCAGCCGGTCAGCAGGGTTGATTTATCCTTTGCTACGTTCTCAAGCTGCCGGATGAGCATGCTGACAATAAGCTCTTCGGAAAATTGAAAAGAGAAATATCCGATAATCATCAGCGGCGCCAGGGTCAGGGCCAGAAAAATCAGCATGACCTTGGTGCGGAGGGGGAAGAGCCATTTTCTGTTTAAGAAAAAAAGGGTTGAACGCGGCTGTTTCATCTGAGGGATATCCTGATTTTAAAACAGATTGTGCGGCCGGATGCCCATTTCTGTTACAGCGCCGTTTACAGGATAAACATACAATTTTGAGTCAGGACTATCCCATGATTCGCCATTTGTGTCAATCTGAAAAACCCTGAGATTTACTATTTTCCAGATGGAAAAAATGATCGGTATGTCTAAGACGAAAAACTCAGCTTTGTTCCCGACATGTTGAGGATGAACTGGTCGGCCATCTCCTTTTCCATGTGCATGATCGCTTTCCGGCCTGTACAGTGGCAGGGGATCACATGGAGAGGGGCCAGTTTTTTTAATTCCTGTGTCGTCCTGTCGATGATCGGTTCAAACAGGGGGCCGGAAAGATGGAATCCGCCCATAACCGCGTGGACCTGCTCAATGCCGGTCACCTGCCGGGCATAAGACACGGTGTTGATAATACCTGCGTGGGCGCAGCCGGAAAGTATCACCAGTCCTTTCCCTTTCAGATTCATCACGATTGCGGTGTCATCCTCAATAGCGTCCCACTTTTCAACGCCATTTTCAACAAAGTGGGCCAACGGGATGCCTTTCTCAAAATCGCTTTGTTTTGACACTTCGCCGAGAAAAAGGCAGTCGCCGTTCATGATCAAAGAGGGTTCTTTGGTTTCCACAACCTTCCACCCGGCTTTTGCGAGTCGCTCTTTTGTAATCTCCGGGAAATATATCTTGAACTGCTCGCTGAACTTCATATATCGGGGGTTTTTAAAGACGCCGGGATGGATGAAAAGAGGAATGCCTTTTTTTCCGGTCATCTCCGCAAGGCTACTCAGACCGCCGGTGTGATCGCTGTGTCCATGAGAAAGAACAGCCGCTTCGACCTTCGTCATATCCACGTTTAAGGCTGCGGCGTTGCGGGCGGCGCCGTCTTCGGAAAAACCGAAGTCAAACAACAATGTCTTTGTTTGGTCATTTGTCGTCATATGGACCACTGCCGCAAAACCATGCTCCGCTATGACAGAAACCTTGATCTGGCCATCCTTGACGGGCAAAGCCCTTGTCACTATGGCGGAATTGTCCATGGCAGTGATGTCAATGTAGTTGTCCTGAAGGGTCAGTATTTCCACCTTGTCCAGGGCATTTGGAGTAAGTAGCGCCATTTTATGAATCCTCCTTTTCCGGTTTGAGTGAATTTGATTAATTTTTGATTTGATAAAGGTTCCCCGCTTAAAATGAAATTTTTATTTCAAGATGACAGAAGAAATTTTCCTTTGAATTGAGTGTAATCAACAATCGTTTGCCGATGAATCGGCACAAGATTCTCCGGAAGGTATGAAATGGGAAAGAAGCGCGTTTCTGAACCTTCCATCTGATCAGCCTGGGGGTGTCCCGACCATTTTGTGACAATAAAGGCAATTGCAAAACATTGCACCTGATCGCCGTTCGGATAAACGAATTTCTGGCCAGGACCGCAATAAACGCCCATTGGTTCAGCATCGATGACGTTTAAAGATGTTTCCTCAAGAATTTCCCTTTTTAATGCTTCAAGAACCGTCTCGTCCAATTCAACAGAACCGCCCGGCAAACCCCACAATCCGGAATCCGTTCTTCGCTGGAGCAGTATATCTCCGGTTTTATCAGTGATGACAGCCCGTACTCCCGGTACAAAGAGTCTGGCGGCGCCCACGAGTTTTCGAATCTCTTGAAGATATGTCATTGGTGTTTAACCTTTGTTTATTTGACTTCCCATTTCCCAAAATTCATAATCTTGGCATCGATCGCATTGCATGATGAACTTCCCCGATATTTTGGCAATATTTAACAATCAATCACTTTGCCTGCGCCGCCATGGATATATTTTTCAGGAAGCCGGGCGGCGATTTCCCGGATATGCCGGGTGCAATGGGTGGGGCAGATCCATTTCAAGCCGTCAATTAAATTAAAATCAATCTGATGTGGATCAATGCCAAGCAGTTTCAAATTCCGCAAAAGAATGTCACCCTTGGCGCCGGTATCAAAAAGAATTTTTTTCCCGTGAGCCTCCACAAGACCGGAAAAGCCCCAATCGGGGGTGAGACGGCTATCCCATGCCGTGTTGTCATAAATGATGGTGATTTTCATGGGCCCATTTTGGAGTTATTTTAACATTGTCAGCCGTTTGGTCCCTTTGATCTGCCGGAAATTTGCCCCCTGGCTGACACAGTTTAAGGCCAGGTTCGCATCCACCACTTTTGTCCCGCAGATGGCATCAATATGGAAATCAAAAAGAGCCGGTGAAAGCGGCGCTGTCCCTCCAAGCAGAATGACAAAGGCTTCGGGTCTGCAAAGGGCGAGCAGGCGATCCAGGGTGTGGTTTGTCAGTGCGGTGCCGGTAATCGCCACGACGTCAGCCAGGGGGATGAGATCATCTGCATGACTCTCATCGAAATCACCTTCACGGAGATTTTTTTCAATAACCCAGAGGTCTTTTGCTTTTTGCCGGACTTTGGCCAGGAAAGGGAAATGTCCGATAATGGTAATTCTTTTTCCTTCTCCTTTTTCCATAATCAGGTCTGCGGCATTTAATTCCCGGCATGCGTCCTCATTGATTTTAATAATGGAATTGATGGCGGCCATGCCGATGGCGGCCTCCAGAATGCTTTCGGAATATGCAAGGGATGCAAGATTTTCGGGCGTCATTTCTTTTAGCGAACCCGGATGCTGAACCGGGAATTCAGACTGGCGCAAAGCATCCTGGGCCAGGGTCGCGGCCAGACCGCATTGCTTTGTCAAGACCGCTGTATGAAAAACACCCTGGCGGATGTCTTTTACCGAGCCTTCCAGGTTAAGCGATGAAATCAGATGATCAAGGATTTTCATCGGATATTTCCGGAGCGGGACCAGATTTCATATTGTCATGATTTAAGCAGAGATTCCTTATTTCCTCAGCAAACTTTGACGCATCCGCCTTATCTTGTTCATCCGGATGGCTGGGGTACGTGCGGATAATTTTATGGAATCCAAGACATTTGAATTTTCCAAGGCAGGTTCCCTGCAGCTTTTTCTCCATTTTATTCAGGCAGGCGTTAGCCGTCAAAGGCCCGAGAAGCGGGGCTCCGAACGTGGCGAATACAGCCGACATTTTCGGTTTTGGCATGTTGGTCAGGAAATCTTCTATTTTCCCGGTCGGCATTCCGCCATGAACCGGCGATCCAATGATGATCAAATCATACTCATTGATTTTGTATTCAGCGATTTGGTCTACATGAACTGATGGACAGGACAGTTTTTCCGCAATCGTATCAGCAACCAGTTGGGTATTCCCGCTCCAGGAGTCATAAACAACAAGGGCTTTTGGATAGTCCGGATCAAGGCTTCTGACCACTTGAATGTCACTATTGAAGGTGGCCGTCGTGTGACTGCATCCGCACATGCAGCATGCAAGAAATGCTGCGAAGAGAATTCTGAAAATAAAATTTCGATTCATATCAATCATTCCTGTAATATAATGCTAAAGTCCCATCATCTGAGACACATTATTCCAGATTTTTTCGATTGCTTTACTGCCATCGGAATGCCCGTCATGTTCAAAAACGGTTTTTCCCTGGACCATTGCTTTTGTAAATACAGGATCAAACGGAATCCGGCCCACGGCGGTGATGTTTTTATTTTGAGCGAAATTTTCGATCAGTTGCGTCTGGTCGGGATTCAGATCAAATTTGTTGATGCATACCATGGTCGGGATTTTAAAAAATGCCGCCAGTTGGGCCACCCGTTCCATGTCGTGAATTCCCGAAACCGTTGGTTCGGCCACAATAAGCACCGCCGAAGCGCCGCCCATTGAAGCGATCACCGGGCATCCGATCCCTGGCGGTCCGTCCGTCAGAATGAGACCCAGATTTTTTTTCTCAGCAAGCTTTTTACCTTCCTGACGGATCAGAGTCACGAGCTTGCCCGAATTTTCCTCGGCGATGCCGAGCCTCGCATGGGCCATCGGGCCGAATCTTGTCTCGGAAATGTACCATTCGCCGCAGGTGTTGAGCGGGAAGTCGATGGCCTTTTCCGGGCAGAAATAACAGCACACGCCGCAACCTTCGCAGGTGATCGAATCGACCACAAACTTTTCGGAAATGGCGTGCCACCGGCACAATTCCCGGCACAATCCGCATTGGGTGCATTTGTCCGGATTGATGATCGCCGTATGGCCGGATTCAAAGTCATGGCGCTCGATGATCCCTGGCGCCATGATCAAATGAAGATCGGCCGCATCCACATCCGCGTCACACAGCGCTTTATCGGATGCAACCGTTGCAAACGCCGCCAGCAGGCTTGTTTTGCCTGTTCCACCTTTTCCGCTGATCACAACCAATTCTTTCATTTAACATTTTTACCTTTTTAGTGTTTGGGAGCAATCATCCCTTTGATTTTTTTGAGCATATTTAAAAAATTTTCTTTCCATTCCGGCATCACGTCAACCAGCATCTCTCCTTTTGAATAGGCTTCGGCGATCCGGCGGTCAAAATCAATTTCCATGAGAATAGCTAATCCTTCTTCAGCTGCGTATTGTTTGACGCGATCATCTCCAATATCGGCACGGTTGATGACCAGCCCGCAGGGGATGCCGAGAATTTTAACGGCGCCGACAGCCAGCTTGAGATCATGCAGGCCGAAAGGCGTGGGTTCGGTGACCAGAATGATGAAATCGGCGCCTCTCATGGATGCGACAACAGGACAGGAAGTGCCGGGGGGCGCATCGATGATCGTCAGCGTATCCGGCCGGGTATATTCCCGGACTTTGCGGATCAGGGGCGGGGACATGGCTTCGCCGATCCGCAGGCGGCCGTGGACAAATTCCAGCCCGTTTCTTTTTCCTTTTTCAACGACTCCCAGTTCCCGCCCGATTTCCGTAATGGCTTTTTCAGGGCACACGGCCATGCATCCGCCGCAGCTGTGGCACATTTCCGGAAACGGCAATACGGTTTTCCCGATGACCACAATGGCCTTGAATTGGCATATTTCAGCGCATTTTCCGCACAGCGTGCATTTATCCATGTCCACTTCAGGGATGGGGGCAGTGATGGTTTTAACATCCAGGATGTCCGGTCGTATGAAGAGGTGGGCATTTGGCTCTTCCACA
The DNA here is from genome assembly GCA_025453995.1 of Desulfobacterales bacterium. Classification (GTDB taxonomy): domain Bacteria; phylum Desulfobacterota; class Desulfobacteria; order Desulfobacterales; family Desulfosalsimonadaceae; genus JALOPH01. The sequence goes on along the minus strand of JALOPH010000104.1, from coordinate 7,176 downwards.
TCACAGTCCAAAAGCTGTACGTTCCCTTCACAGGCAACGGCTAAGTTTGTGGCGACAGTCGTTTTCCCGGTGCCTCCCTTGCCGCTGGCGATGCTGATAATCATCATTGTTCCCCTTAGTGATAGTCATGCGTCCCAAGAAGAACCGGGACGCCCGTTTTGTTCTCAATGATTTTCGCCATTTCCTCCGCCGACGCATACGGGCAGCCGGGCTTTGCATTGACCATGCAGGAGCTTAAATGAATCACATCCGGCTTTATCTGGGACATTTTTATGGCCACGCCGGTATTGGGCGCAGTGGAACGGCCTGGGCATTCACATTTCACGAATGAAACCACTGATACAGGAGAATCAAAGTTCCCCTCACCCAGTGATGCGGCTTTTAAGCATCGCCATTCACCGGCGCATCCGTATCCGCTGTCCATATAAGCGCCGCATCCGATAATCGCAACTTTTTTCATTTGATCTCCTTTCATGATTCATTCATTTTGGTTTTATATTTTTTACATAAGTCTCAAAATCATGTAACTTGAGAAAATCCGAAATCGCGTTCCCAAGCCAGGCTGCGGTATCCACGCGATAAACCCCTTTTTCATCCCGTCCGACGCTCATTTTGGCGTTTTCAACTATAGCCTGGAGGGATGCCGGGGTTATATCAACATTCACGGAGACGGTGATTAAATTGCTTGTGCTTGTGTCAGGCATATGCCACCTATTCTGAAAAATTTTTTCCGCAGCAGCTGCCGGGTCCTGCGCAGACCGATGCTTGTCCCGGCGCGGAGCCGCAGCAGGCTGTGTCGCCAAGACCCGGCATCCGGTTTTTGGATGGGCCGGACATGGATGAATGAGCAGACAGTTTCTTTTTCATGTTTTGACTGCCGCAATAAGTGCATTTCGGTGAATTTTCATTTCCCAAGACAATAACTTCTGAAGATTTGCCGCATTGCTGACATATGAATTCAAATATCGGCATGGTTTTATCCTTTTTTGTTAGGTTTATGCACAGCGTTTCGTGATGTTTTCAGCTATCTGCTCATAGGCCCTTGTTATGGGCGATTCCGGATAGCTATCCTGAAAGGAAATCCCGGCATCACTGCTTTTGACCATTGTCGGGTCAAACGGAATTTTTCCCAAAAAGGCAATGCTGGACATGATGGCCGTGCGTTCGCCGCCGCCGGCGCCGAAGATATCGACCGCCTTTCCGCAATGGGGGCAGGTGTAACCGCTCATGTTTTCAATCAAGCCGAATATTTCCATTTTGACTGTTTTGCAGAAATTAATCGATTTCCGGACATCGGCCAGAGCAACTTCCTGGGGGGTGGTGACAATGATGGCTTTTGCGTCCTTGATCAATTGGGCCACTGTCAACGGTTCATCGCCGGTTCCCGGAGGAGAGTCGATAATCATAAAATCCAGGTTGCCCCAATCCACTTCCCCGATAAATTGACGGATGGCCGAGTGCTTGACCGGGCCCCGCCATATAATAGCATCATCCTTGTTCAACATAAGCGATTCGATCGAGACGGCGCCGAGATTTTCAGAAAACTGGATGGGCAGAATTTTCCGGTCCTCACTGGCGCCGAGCATCCCCTTGAGGCCCAGCATCCTCGGAATATCCGGCCCATGAACGTCCACGTCCATTAATCCGACTTTAAATCCCCGTTTTGCAAGCGCGATGGCGATGTTCACCGAAACGCTTGTTTTCCCTACACCGCCTTTGCCGCTCATGACGATGAATTTATGTTTGATTTTTTTCAGCGATTGCCTTGCCAGCTCATCCGGGTCGGGCTCCGGAACTTTTTCCGATATGCCGACGCCTTTTTGAATTGTTGTCATTTTATTGCCTTATGTTTAGGTTTTTAGAAGTTTATTCTATGGATTGATCTTATACATTCGCAGTCAGCTTTAATTGATTTATTGAAGCATCAAACTATGAATGGGGAATATCGATTTACCACTTCTGCGGTTCGACATTCCTTGTTCGATATTCGAAATTTTATACATCAATAGTTTTTCACCAGTGTCCGTCTGCATTCGGGCTGTCTGCAAAAGTGAACTTTCCGTCTTTAAAAGCTTTTACAACTTCCCGGACCGAGCCGGACACGTCATTAACCACCTTGATATCGGCGGCCGCAAGCGTTTTATATGCATTGGGACCGCAATAACCCGTCAGCAGAACTTCAGCGCCTTTGCTGCTGACTGAGACAGCCGCCTGGATTCCGGCGCCTTTGAACGCATTGATGTTGTCGGCATTGTCCACGACTTCAAAATCAAGGGTTTCCGTATCCACGATCAGAAAATACGCAGCCCTTCCGAAGCGCGGATCAACCGGTGAATCCAGATTCTTGCCGCTGGATGTAACCGCAATTTTCATTTTAGAGTTCTCCTTTATCTGGCGTTCATGGCCCCGCCGCCGCATACCTGATCATCTCTGATTTCCCTGAGTTTGCCGGCAATGAGATCTTCAACCACAGGCCGGATTTCCGGGCGTTGATCATCATGATACACAGAGATGCCGACCTGGCGGAAACCCATAAGAGGGCGCATGCCGATGCCGCCCACCACAAGGGCCCTGACATTGTGCTGGGCCAGCAGGTTGACCGGCACCATGCAGCCGCCCTGAACATGCTCCTGATTTTTCAATGTGGAGACATTCTTTATTTCCCCGTTTTCCACATCAATGAAAGTAAACACATCACAATGGCCGAAATGGCCGGAGCGCAGCCCGTCGAGCCCGCCCTGGCCGTTTGAAGGAACCGCTATTCTTCCGTTTTTCATATCTTTTTTCTCCTTTATATTAATTAATTTTCTTTGTGATAAATAAAATATGATTTAAATGCTCAAGCAATTTTTCTGCATCCGATTTTTGCGGGGAGGGCGGCAAATGCATTAATATACCCAGTCCCTCGCTGGCCTCATGAAAGTCATCGGCAGATAGGGCGCTGACAAGTGCAATATTGAGCATTGGATTTTTTATTATCAATTTTTTAGCGAGCTCAAGTCCGCTCATATCCGGCAGAGTTTCATCTGCAATAATGATATCAAATTGATGTTGGGTTGAGAGTGAAAGGGCCTGACTGCCGGATTCAGCGCTCATTGCATGGACGTGCATTTCTGCAAACACAGCATCCAAATTTGAAAAGGATTCCCTGCTGGCGCAAACCAGCAATGCGTTTATCATAAAGTTCTCCTGCATTTTTAAATAACCCTTTCTCGTTCCCGAACTATTTATTCAGGATCGAAAAAGGGTGTCGGAGGTAGAGCGCCCTTTGGGCGCCTGGCAAAACCTCTTTTAAACATTAATTAAAAATATTCCCCCGGCGAAAAGCAAAGCCGAATTATTCAGACGATTTCTCCAGTTCAGCCATCCGTTTGCTGATTGCATCAAGGGCGCTTTTCATTGAAGCGGCTTGCGCCTTGAGCATATCCAGTTCGCCTGCCGCGTCCATCGCATAGGAATAGGGCGGGACATAGGAATAAGGATTCCAGCCGTATCCTCTGCCGAATCCAGCCCTCATCCCGCGACCCATGCCGCCTCTGAATCCCCGGCCAAGCCCCATGCCTCTTCCAAAACCAGCTCCGCCATAAAATGGTGAACGGAAGCCGGCGGATGCGGGATTGCAAACACCTCTTGCGCCGCCGGTCATCGGTCCTGCGGCAAATGGTCCGGTTCTATCAAATCCTGGCATAATTATTCCTCCATGTATATGTTGGTTGTTCTTTTAAGATGTGTCTCTTAAATTCACCATTTTTTTTAAATTGCATAATTTTATAAACCCCAGAATATCGAACCGCAGATGTAAAGTTTATTGCTTAAACATTCGAAATTTCAAATATCATAAGTTAGTTTTTTCCGCGTTGACCTTGCCCTTGTCCTTGACCAGGGCCCTGGCCGCTTCTTCCGCCGCGTCCCTGACCCATGCCTCTGCCCCGGCCGGCCGGGCTGCCGGCGCCTCTTTTACATCCGCCTCTTCCTTTCCCTGTCCCCGCGCCCTGGCCGAGCGGTCCTGTTCCATCTCCTCTTGGCATCATCGCCACCTCCTTTTGTCCTGTGAAAAAAATTTGTTTGTTTCGGCGTCGCCGGCACTGCTTGCAGACGCCCGGCATCGAAAAGGCCGGGATGATGGGGCTGCCTTTGGCGTATGCTGCAAGAATTTTTTCCGTTTCGCCGGATATAAAAGGAATTAATTTTATGCCGCTGACGGTCAGGATGTTTGCCGGAACCTTTGAAATGGCGCCGCAGATCAGCACATTGACGCCCATCCCTTTAAGCATTTCGCCCAACCGCCACGATACGGACGGATTAAACGGCAGAAACTGCCGGCTTGATATCCCGCCGCCTTGAATTTCCGCCAGCAGGATCATGGTCGCAGCGTCAAATACCGGTGAAATGCGATTTTCCCAAACCGTCAAGGCAATTTTCATATCGTTCGTCTTTCCTTTCGTAAAAATTGAATTGCATCAGCGGCTGCGGAGCGCAGCTGCACTACATACATGCCAACGGCACCAGGAATGTTGAGCGTCTGAATGTCTTCTGCGACTGTGATGGTCGCAATTCAGCGACTCTATTTATGGCGGGACTAATGACTTGAGCGATTGCCTGTTTTTTTAAGCTGGATGCCCAGTCTGTTTATTTTTCGAAAAAGGGTGCTTTTATGGATGCCAAGTTCAATGGCTGTTGCTTTGCGATTATAACGGTTCCGCTTCAGGGCTTCGGTGATCACTTTAGATTCCGCAGCCTTGATTAAATCGTTGTTACATTTGCATTGACTTTTTTCATGAGGCGACAAAGACATGTCCCCCGGCAGATGCTGCAATTGAATGTCGCCCTCCGAGCAGAGCACAAAAGCATGTTCCAAAATATTTTCAAGTTCCCGGATATTGCCGGGAAATTGATGGGCCATCAATGCCTCAAGCACGTCGCAGTCCACGCCGTGGACGGCTTTTCCCTTGATCCGGTTGAATTTATTGATGAAGTATTCAACCAGAAGCGGAATGTCCTCCATGCGCTCCCGAAGCGGCGGCAGATTGAGCCTCACCACGTTAATGCGGTAGAAAAGATCCCGGCGGAACAGGCCCTTGTCCGCCAATTCTTCAAGATTTCGATTGGAGGCGGCAATGATGCGGATATCGGCATGAATTTTCTTAACGCCTCCCAGGGGAATATATTCCCTTTCTTCGAGAACCCTGAGCAGCCGGACCTGCAATGCGGCGCTTGTATCCCCGATCTCGTCTAAAAAAATGGTGCCGCCTTCTGCCAGGGCAAAATGTCCCGGCTTATCCTTTACAGCATTGGTAAAAGCGCCGGCCTTGTAGCCAAACAATTCGGATTCCAGAAGAGGGTCCGGAAGCGCGCCGCAGTTGATGGCGATAAACGGCTTGCTTTTGCGGGGGCTTAAATCATGGATCGCCCGCGCGGTGAGTTCCTTGCCGGTGCCGGTTTCCCCTTCAAGAAGAACGGTGCTGTCGCTTTGGGCGACCTGGGGGAGGATATTGAAAATTTTCTGCATTTCAGGGCTGCTGCTGACCATATCTCCCAGCTGAAACCTGGCGTAAAGTTCCTTCCGGAGTTCCTCCACCAGGCTGTGATCCCGGAATGTCTCTACACCGCCGATAATTTTACCTCTTTTGTTGATTAAAGGGGATGTGGAGACGGTGATCGGAATTTTTTTCTGATGGCTGTTGATGATGTAAGTGGATGTGCTGACAAATGATTTTTTCTGCTTCATGGTTTTTTTCAGCGCGCAGTCACCTTCGCACATATTGGACCTGAATACTTCCCAGCAGTGGCGGCCGACGGCTTCTTTGCGGGATATTCCGGTGATCTCTTCTGCCGCGCGATTAAACGATGTGATTTTCCAGTTATGATCCACCGTAAACACGCCGTCAGAAATGCTTTCAAGAATAATATTGGTGGTGCTTGGATCAAGATCGCTGATTTTTGATATTTTTGCCATTCATTTAAATTCTTAGTCAAAGAGTAGAAAAACCCCGAGGCTTGGGAGGGATTGCAGCAGACCGCCGCAAAATTTATTTTGCTCAGGAAAAACCTGTTGTCCCGCTGCTCTTGCAACCGCCGTCATGCAGACCACCTGAAGAGCTAAAACAGCTGATGCATTTCTTAACCTGTCTGCTCCCGCAATTCGGGCAGGAAACTTTTTTTTTGTCCCTTGAGTAAACCAGTTGTTCAAACAGGCAGTCGCATTTTTCACAACGATATTCATAGATCGGCATCATGAACTCCTTATATATAATATTCCGGGTTGCCGGGTCCGGCAACCTGGAATATTATAAGACGTATTTGTTAAATTGTCTATGATGCTGATCTTTATTTCTGAAGCTCCTGTTCCGCCCAAATGGTAATGGGTTCTGCGCTGGATTCTGAAGAAATATCCGGGTTGCAGGCGGATGTGACCGTCCTCATATGGGATGTGGTTCTGGCGCCCATGATAAATTCCATGTCCGCATCGATTGGCACTGGCCATGCAATGTTCAAGATGGGGAAAATGCAATTGAACATGCCTTGATTGTGTGCGATGGTGAACACATGACCCAATTCCATAAATTCCTGTTTCCGGTTTATTTGAATTGCCAAAAAAAAAACTATAGTTGGATAAGAGCGGTATGACATGTTGACGCTATGGACCCGCATCAGAAGCATGCAAAGGATCCACGGTGATTACATAAAAACATTTTTACTGGGTCAGCACCCTTCATTCGTGTATCGGCGGCTTCCATACATCCCTGAAAATGAAATACCGGTTTATGCCTTTCACAATATTTCTGCCGGAACATTTGAAAACCAGATCAAATATCTTGCGGAAAACAACTACCGGTCGATTGGTGCGGATGAACTTTACGCGGTCATCCGGAATGGCCGATCGAAACAGGATAAGATTGTTGCCCTGACATTTGACGATGGTCTAAAGAGCCTTTATGACGTTGCCTGGCCCATATTGAAAAAATACGATTTTACCGGTATCAGCTTTATCGCTCCGGGACGGATATTGGATAAGCGAAACCCGGCAGAGGACAAAACAATCGCCGATCAATTTTGTTCCTGGGATGAAATCGCGCAAATGCATGAAAGCGGTATTTTTGATTTCCAGTCTCACACCATGCACCATCACACAGTGTTTTCAAGCTCCAGGTGTCTGGGATTTGCCAACCCAATGGT
>JALOPH010000103.1 GCA_025453995.1 Desulfobacterales bacterium | reverse complement strand
TCCTCCCTATGAATGTTTCACGTGAAACATTGCGGTTATTTGCCGATGCAGAACCGGTTGAAAATCTCGTCTAAAACATCCGCGCCGATACTTTCACCCGTTATTTCAGAAAACGCATCTATGACCGAATGGAGATCCATTGAAATCAGCTCAAACGAAACACCCGCGCGTGATCCGGACAAAACGGCTGACAATGCGCTTCTGGCTTTTTCAAGCGCGGTTTTGTGACGGACATTTGGAACAATGGCGTTTTCCATTTGCGGGGTAGCGTCAACTGCAAGATTTGCAATGAAATTCTTCAATTCATCAATGCCCCGGTTGTAAAGAGCGGAAATCTCGATTTTAGGGATATCCCGCCATTCTTCCGGAACCAAAAACAATATTTTTTCTTGAGGTAAATCCGTTTTGTTGATCACAAGAATAATTTTCTTGTCCGAGAGCTGCCGAAAGAGACTTAAATCATTCGCCGAAACTGGTTTCCCGGCATCCACAGTATACAGCAAGATGTCGGCCCGCGACATGTATTCCCAGGCTTTTTCAATGCCGACGCGCTCCACAGGATCCGGCGATTCATGAATGCCGGCGGTGTCGGTGACAATGATCGGAATGCCGCGGGTGATAAACGAATCTTCAATAAAATCCCGGGTGGTTCCCGGAAACTCCGTGACAATGGCGCGTTCGCGATTCACAAGCCGATTGAGAAGGCTTGATTTTCCCACATTGGGTCCTCCGACAATAACGGCTTTCAATCCTTCCCGCAAAAAATTGACGTCATCATGCCGGGAAATCAAAGCGGAGATTCGGGGCAGCATCTCTTCTTCGATGGAAGCAACGAATTTTTCAATTTCAATATCCTCGCCCACATCATCGGGAAAATCAATGGCTGCTTCAATGGACGAAAGAAGTGTGAGGATTTCGGACCTTAAAGATTTAATGATCTCAGCAAAGCCTCCGGACAGATGGGCGAATGCCATATCAGCAGCTTTGGAGGATCGGGCATTAATCATGTCGATCACCGCCTCCGCCTGGGTCAGGTCCATTCGCCCGTTTAGGAACGCGCGTTTCGTAAACTCACCGGGTTCCGCAAGCACCGCGCCTCTTTTTAACAACAGCGATAAAATGGATTTGAGGATCAGAGGACTGGCATGGGCCTGTATTTCGACCACATCTTCCGCGGTATATGAGTGGGGAGCCCGCATCACAGCAAGGAGAACTTCATCCAAAACCTGCCGGGATTCAGAATCCACAATGTGGCCATACACCAACCGGCGGGATTCAAATTCGTGAATTTCTTTTTCTACCGCATGATTCTGCGGTGCGCCTGAGGGAGAGAAGCCGCGAACAAAAACAGATTGAGCGATGTCAATGGCCTTTGGCCCTGATATTTTAACGATTCCAATTCCACCGCTCCCCTGCGGCGTGGAAATCGCAGCTATGGTTGATATGGTCATTTCAACTTGAAACAGGCGGTTCTTTTGATTTTTTCTTTGCGGGTTTCTTCTTGGGAAATATGATCAGTTTCCGGTAATAGCCGTCACCGACGCTCTGGGTACGGACAGCTTTGTTGTTCTTCAGTGCCAGATGCACGATCCTCCTCTCCTGGGCGTTCATCCTGCTGATGGTGGAAGGTTTACCTGTTTTTTGAGCTTTTTCGGCCAGGCGTCTGGCCAATTCATTTAATTCCACCTTACGGGATTCTATGTATCCTTCCACATCAATGAAGACCTGCACCCCTTTACCGCACTGCTTGTTGACGACTTTGTCCGCCAGATACTGTATGGCTTCCAGAGTCTGCCCCTTTTTGCCAATGAGAAAACCCGAGTCCTTTCCCTGGATAAAAATATGGCCATATTTCTGTTCCTGGCCTTCCGAAACCGCGACATCGACAGCCAGAATTTCGATAATTTTTTCCAGAAATTCTTTTGCCGCGTGAAGCCCGGCCGCCACATCGCCGGGTTCTGCTGCGCCATTATCTTCAACATCCGTATCTGTATACAAATCATCCGCTTGAGGGTCTAAATCCACCCCCGTACCCGACATATCTTCTGTTTCACTCACTTCGCCGAAGGCCTCATTTACCAGGTCCCTAACCGCCTTGCGATGCGACAGATCAGCATTGCCAGAGATGCTGCTGGATTCTGCCTTATTTTCCGTATCATCGGTTCTCATCTTATGGTGCATGTCTTCGGAAACTGATACGCGAATCAAGGCCTTTTTCACGCCGACAAGCCCGAAAATCCCGCTGGAACCATACGAAATAATATCGTATTTTAATTTTTCTTTTGAAACATTTAACTCAGCGCATGCTTTTTGAACGGCTTTCTCAACGCTCTTTTCCTCAAAGTCCAAAAAAGCCTTCATGAAAATCCTCCATTTTAGACAGTTTTTTTGGTGATGTAATACTGTTGGGCGATTGAAAGGACGTTGTTTACCAGCCAGTATAACACCAACCCGGATGGAAAGTTGATAAATATAAAGGTAAATACAATCGGCAGCATCATCATCATTTTGGCTTGGGCCGGATCGCCCGGCGGCGGGGATAATTTCTGCTGCAACAGCATGGTTGCGCCCATGATAATCGTTAACACAGGAATGCCGTAAGGCGGCGCCATCAAGGGGATTGAAAAGCCGAAATGAAAGAGGCGATCCGGAGATGACAAGTCATTGATCCACAAGGCAAACGGCGCGTGCCGTAATTCAATGGCGCCGTAAAGCATTCTGTAAAAAGCGATGAACACCGGAATCTGCACCAGCATGGGAAGACAACCGCTCATGGGGTTGACTTTGTATGTGCGATACAGCCCCATGATCTCCTCATTCATTTTCTTTTTATCCTCTTTATATTTCTTACGGATTTCCTCCATGAGCGGTTGAAGCTTTTTCATCTCCGCCATGGATTTATAGCTCTTGGTGCCCAGGGGCCAAAAAAGGAGCTTAAACAATATCGTTAAAATGATGATGCTCACCCCGTAATTGGGGATGGCCCGGTCATGAATAACATTCATCAACCAGAGGCAGGGTTTTGCAATAACATCAAAATATCCGAAATTCACAGCCTTATCCAGGTTCCGCCCAACACTTTTAAGATCCGACATCCTTTTGGGGCCAAAAAAAAGCGTGTATTTGCCGGACTGGGCGGCGCCAGGCTGAAAAATCTGTTCATGACGTGAAAGCCGGACTTCGACTAAATTGTTTTTACTATCAAAATGAAACCGCAGAAGATTTCCTGCAAGAATATCCGGGATGATGGTTGTCATAAAATACTGGGTCTCGATTCCTGCCCAGTCAACATTGCCGGTAACAACCCCTTTTTTCTCAAATTCTTTGATTTCGATCTGCTCGAATGAATTGTTGATGTAAGCAAAAGGCCCCTCAAACCCATAGCTTGATTGTGTTTCAGGTGTAGGGTTGGTTAAAATCACTGCCAGGCTGCCAACGTGAGTACCCGCGGATTCATTTTTAACAGTCACTTCCAAGTCTATTTTGTAACTATCCGGATAAAATGTATATTTTTTTTCTACGACATAACCGGTGTCTGATTGACTGTAAAAAGACATGGAACGGGCGCCTGCGCTCACATCCATAACTTCTTCAGAATAATCTGAGGTGAAAAGAATATGGCTCAAGTCCGGCGCATCTTTTCCATCCAGTTCAACCAGGATCGTTCCCTCGGTATTGGCCGGAGGAATCAGCTGTTTCCCAACATTCTGGTCGTCGAAAGTTTCTTTGTATTTTTCAAGTACAAAACCTGTCAACGCCGCCCCTTTTGCAGAAATGCGCGCCGTGTATAAAGAGGTATGGATGGTTTTGGCTTCAAATATTTCGCCTGCAACCTTTTCTGTCTCTGGGGTTACTGAATCGCTTGCCAAGATGGCAGGTTCTATAGCTTCTTTGGCACGTTCCACCGGCGAAGGCGGAGTTTCAACTTCCTGTTTGGGGACAAAAAAGTACTGCCAAACTGCAAACACTAAAATTGACAGGAAGATGGCTAAAAACAAACGCCACTGTTCCATACAAAACTCCTCTTGATTGAATTACTGAAAAACCAAAACACTCCCGATAATGATCTCGGCGCTGCAGGCGTTTATTTCCTTTCATCGCAGCAAAAACAAACGATGCATAGGCAGGGCGGGTCGCTGGAAGGCGCTTTGTACCATCGAAGGGCTTTAATGGTCAGATTTTAAAATATTTATAATTTAATTAATAAAACAAGTTGTTATAAAAAATTATGGGACAGGATCAAATCCCCCCGGGTGAAACGGATGGCATCGAAACAATCTCTTCACTGCAAGATACCCCCCCCTTATCACGCCATATTTTGTAACCGCTTCATGGGCATATTCCGAGCAATTCGGATAAAACCTGCACGCCGGACCCAAAATGGGGGACAGGGTAGATTGATATATTCGAATCATCAATAATAATAACTTAACGCCCATTATCGATCTTTCTTGCCATCTTGCCGAACAATTGCATCAACGCCAGAAATGCCTGGTGATGCGTCAAATCCGCAGCATCTTTTTTGGCAATCACATTGAAATCCCAATGCCCTTTAATGAGATCCCTGTTTAGCCGAAAAAATTCACGGACAACCCTTTTCAACCGGTTTCTCATCACAGCGTTTCCGACTCGCTTGGATACGGTGATGCCAAGGCGGGACCTTTGATTATTGCCATTGGCAAAGACAATTATGAAAAACTGATCCCGTACGGTTTTTCCGAGTTGGCTGAGGCTCGAATACCCCGAATGTTTCAGGATTCTGTCAGATTTCGTAAATCCGTATCTTTTCAACCTGAACCCGGACTTCAATCAAGATGCCTTGCTGCGTTCAAAATTCATTCAGCATTCCAGTCGTTGCTTGGCTAAATAAGATGAATTCGGAATCACACCGAATCAAGATAAAGCCAGCCGCTTCCTTCCTTTCGCCCTGCGCCTGTTGATCACCTTTCTTCCCTGCTTGGTAGACATTCTTTTCAAAAAACCATGCGTTCTTGCCCGTTTCTTTCGGCTTGGCTGGTAAGTCTGTTTCATCTTTTTAGCACCCTTCGATTTGCGAATATATTGATTAAATATACCTGTTTGTTAATTTAACCTAAAATTTTAATCATAATTTTTAATAATTTGTCAATATTTAATTATCTATATAATATTTCTCCATAATGCGAAGCCACAAATTATTCCTGAAAAATTTCTTCAACATTGAATTCTTCTATGTGATAATCCGGTACGGGATAAATGACCACCTGCCGCAGGAGCAATTTCTCCAAAGAAATTATGAGATCGTTTTCCTCGCCCAATAATAGGTCTGCAATTTCAGGATGAACGCGAAGACTGATGCGGTCACCGGTAATATCCTGGCAAAGGCGCAGAACTTCGCGATACAGATTATTGCAGATGGTATGCCGGGAAAGCAGCACCCCTTCGCCGTCACAATAAAAGCAGGGTTCGCACAGCATGCGGTTTAATGATTGCACCACGCGCTTTCGTGTCATCTGAATCAGGCCCATATCCGACATGGGCAGGACGTTGGTTTTGGCTTTATCCTTTTTTAAAGCTTCAATCAATGAATTATAAACCTTTTCTTGATTGGATTTTCGCTCCATGTCGATAAAATCGATAATAATGATGCCTCCCAGGTTGCGAAGCCTAACCTGGTAGGCGATCTCCTTGACCGCCTCAAGATTGGTCTTTAATACCGTTTCTTCAAAGTTATGCTTGCCCACGTACCGGCCGGTGTTGACGTCGATAGCCACCAGGGCTTCGGTATTTTCAATGACAATATATCCGCCGCATTTCAGCCATACTTTTTTCTTCAGCGCCCTGGCGATGTCGCCTTCCAGATTATAGGCGTCAAATATTGGCTCCGGGCCCTGATACATCGTGACTGATCCCACAAGTCTCGGCATGAATTTTTCAATAAACGACAGCACGGATTTAAAGACCGCCGGTGAATCAATGGTGACCTTGTCCGCGTCATGGGCCAGCAAGTCCCGGACGCTTCGCAGTGTCACAGTCAACTCCTCATGTAAGATCGAAGGGGCCGGCGCAGTCTGGAATTTTTTCTGAATATCTGACCATAGGTTGGCTAAAAACTCCATTTCCTTGATCATCTTTTCTTCAGTAAGCCCCTCTCCCGCGGTGCGGACAATAAAGCCGAATTTTTGCGGCCGCACGGATATCACCATATTTTTCAGCCGCAGCCGCTCTTCCTCATCGGTGATTCGCCGTGAAATGCCGATATGATCCACCGTGGGCATAATCACGAGAAATCTGCCGGGAATGGAGATAAAAGATGTCAGGCGGGCGCCTTTGCTGCCGATAGGGGACCGGGCCACCTGAACCAGGATATCGCTTCCTTCGGTCATCAGCTCTTCAATGGGACCTTTAGGAATTCTCGGCGCTGTGTCAATCTCCTCTGTTTTGATTGAATTAGAAAGCTGTTCGTCTTCAGCCGTTTCATTGGACAGGTATACCCTTTCGAAATAACCGTTTGACCGGCCGTCAATCACGTCATCCACATAGATAAACGCCGCCTGGTCCAACCCGATATCGACAAATGCGGCCTGCATCCCCGGAAGCACCCGCTGGACACGGCCTTTATAGATATTGCCTGCAATATTGGATTCATTGCTTCGTTCAACATACAGCTCCACAATGGTCTGGTCTTCCAAAAGCGCCACCCGAATTTCAGGCCCAATGGCGTTGATCACAAGCTCTCGATACATTTACACACCCTTTTCATTGATTTTGACAATTTCGGACCGCCGGACCAAGTCATCAGGGAAATGAAACACAGACTGTATGACTTCCCAAGGCCTGATGCCTTTGCCGGCTCCTGTCCGTATATTTATCCGGATCTCATTGTCCGTTTTGAATTCGATACAATCGACGACGTCTTTCAGGTTTATTTCTTTTATACCACCTTTGGGAACCTTTCGGAATAAAATCCATTCAGATGCATTATTATACTTTCGGATCAGATTTCGATCAAATTCTCCTTCCGGCAATGTCGCCGAATACAACAGCATATCCGATTGATTGGCCTGGGAGAGGGTGTCTACAATCTCACAATTCACAACAACGATCCCCGCAGGCAAGTTCGCATTTAAAAGCTTTATGATGGCATCGCACGCCAGCGGCTGAATGAGTGTCATCCTGAAAACTTCTTTTGTGCTCTCCAAGCCGACAGGCAAAGCGTCGTGAAAAGAAACCTTCGGTTTGGGATGAAACCCCTTTGAGAATTTTACCGGAATTTTCGCCCGCCGAACGGCCCTAAAAAATATATTTGCCAGCTCCAGATGACCGAAATATTTGGCTGAACCCCTTTTTTCATACGCAATATTTACACGGGTATCTTGCCCCGTCTCTTTGGCCGTCGGAAGAGATGAGGTTGAAACAGCCGGATGTTTTTCAGGGGTTTCTGTTACAGGCATAATATTTTCAAAATCGCACACGCCGCATCCCTGGCACTCCTGGTTCCGGCAGTCCGGCGTGAAATCCGCTTTCAAAGCATTAAGATATTCAGATCGCAAAAAAGCCTTTGCCACGCGGGTATTGATATGATCCCAGGGAAGCGGTTCATTCAAATCTCTCTTGCGGGTGGTATACACATCCATGTCTATGTCTGTATCCCGGCAGGATGCTTCCCATAAATCGAACCGAAATGAGTCGGACCAACCGTCAAACATGCATCCCTTCTTATATGCAGACTCCAATAAAAAGGAGAACCGGCGATCACCCCGGGCAAACAATCCTTCAAGGATACTGGTTTCAGGCTTCTGCCATTTGAAATGAACGCCCCGGATTTTTAATCGTTGCCGCAGTTCCTCTATTTTATCCTTGGATTGGTCCAGCCCCATCTGAGCTTCCCATTGAAATGGCGTATGGGGTTTGGGGATAAAGGTAGAGACGCTGACATGAATTTCCGGTGGCCGCCCTCCCTTGCCTTTAAGGTTTTTGATCCGGTACACCAAATCCGCGATAGCGCAAATATCTTCATGGGTTTCCGTTGGAAGACCGATCATGAAATAAAGTTTAAACACCTTCCACCCCAGTTGAAATGCATTGGAAACTGTCTCAATGATTTCACCTTCGGTGATATTTTTATTGATGACCGCTCTGAGACGCTCGGAACCGGCTTCCGGCGCGATGGTAAATCCGGTTTTTCGAATCTGCCGGATCATGTCCATCAGCTCGGGGGGAAGCGTGCCGGCGCGAAATGAAGGAAAAGAAAGGGCCACATGATCATCGGCATACCGGATAAACAGCTGCTGAATCAAGGGGGTCAGGCATGAATAATCGCCCGTGCTCAGGGAAAGCAGCGAAATGTCTTCATAGCCGGTGGCGCCTAAGGATTTTTCCGCCAGTTCAAGCAGATGATTATAGGATCTTTCACGTACCGGCCTGTAAATCATCCCCGCCTGGCAGAACCGGCACCCACGGGTGCATCCCCTGGCCAATTCCAGCCGAAGCCGGTCATGGACCGGCCTTCCATACGCCACTACCGGTTTATCAGGAAATACCGCCAGATCCAGATCCGGGACAATCGCCCGGGTAACATTTAAGTATGTATCGGTTTTCGGTTGGGCCAATTGGCGGCCTGAATTATCATAACTTATCGAAAATAAGGATGGAATATAAACCCCTTCAAGCGCCGACCACCGATGAAGCAGGTCTGCTCTGTCCCTGATGCGGCTTTCTTTCCATTCCATAAAGATCTTGGCCATTTCCATCACCACCTGCTCGCCGTCGCCCACCACCATGGCATCAAAAAAATCCGCCATGGGTTCCGGGTTCACGGTGCACGGTCCGCCGGCAATAATGATTGGATGGGAATCATTCCGTTCCGACGCGCGAAATGGGATCCCGGCAAGATCGAGCATCAGCAACACATTGGTGTAATTGAGTTCATAAAGCAGGGAAAACCCGATGATATCAAACTCAGAAAGGGGCGTGTCTGATTCCAGAGAGCAAAGGGGGACGCCTGTTTTCCTCATGCGCGCCACCATGTCCATTCCGGGCGCAAACACCCGCTGGGCCCATATCTGCTCATGCTGATTTAAAATATGATACAGGATCTGAATGCCGAAATGAGACATCCCAATTTCATACAAATCCGGAAACGCCAACGCTATTTTCAGGCTTAACTGTTCTGAATCTTTATGAATCGAGTTAATCTCGCTTCCCAGGTACCGACTGGGTCCTTCCACAAAGGGGAGAAGATTTTTCATCAAAATTTATTGCATTCCAGCTTGAACAAACTGGAGGGTCTGCCGGACAGTGTCATCAAAAAAGCATGTCAATCCTGCGTGCCAGTCTTCTTCTTGGAGTTTTTTCCGGATCCGGGCCGCCGCATCCATGCGCAGCAGCTGCTTCA
Source organism: Desulfobacterales bacterium (assembly GCA_025453995.1). Lineage (GTDB taxonomy): Bacteria > Desulfobacterota > Desulfobacteria > Desulfobacterales > Desulfosalsimonadaceae > JALOPH01. Next base: position 12,950 of record JALOPH010000103.1, on the reverse strand, counting down.
TCCGGATGAACGGCCGGTTGGGGGTGTCGATCCACAGCTTGATCACGGCAATGGCCCGGTTCATGAGCTGATCTTCAGCCACCACCTCATCCACCAGTCTTAATTCCCTGGCCCGGTGAACATCGTACATCTCGCCGAAAAACATGACATCTCTGAATTTCAAATCACTGTCAAATCCGAACCGCATGACTTCATGCTGGGCAATGGAGAGCGGCAGCCCGATTTTGATTTCCGTCATGCCGATCTTTATTTTCGGATGGTCTTTGACGATCCGGAAATCGGCAGCCATGGAATAAATCAGCCCGGCAGCTGCGCAGTGGCCGTTCATGGCCGACACCACGGGTTTGTTGCAGGTAAACAGCGTCAAAAGCACGTCCTCTTCCATGTCAAAAAAATCATTGGCTTCTTTCTGATCCTTGAAGTTTATAAAAATCGGAAGGTCAAACCCGCTTGAAAAAAAACGGCCCGATCCGGTGAGGATAATCCCTTTTGCGGTGGGACTGGCATTGACCTCTTCAACGATTTGTTTAAGCCGGATCAGCATCTCCCGGTTGATGGGGTTGGTTTTTCCATTGGCAAGGGTGATGATCCGGATATCGTCCTGGATGGATTCTTGAAACATCGGTCTCTCCTTATTATATATTGCCCGAACGGGAATCACATCTTTCCCTTCAGACAATATTGATAAAATATTGGTTATGTTTAGATTCGGGTTGTCGCCTTATATTTTTATTCCTTAAATGAATCCCCTTATGTTAAATTATCCTTACGGTGTCAAGCAGGAATACATATCCGCCATGCTGGTCGCATGGCGGATATAAACCCACACTATTTCCTTCGGATTGACAGTTTTTGACCATTTTATTATAAACGGACAAAATTAACCGATCGTTTAAATTAAATTATGTTAAGGAAATGTCATGATCAAAATCAATGAACACTATCTTAAGCTGCAAGCGTCTTATCTGTTTTCCACCATTGCCAGCCGGGTGGCCGATTACCAGAAAAAAAATCCGGACAGGGAAATCATCCGGCTGGGCATCGGCGACTGCACCCGGGCCTTGCCCATCGCCTGCATCGCCGCCTTTCATAAGGCTGTGGATGAAATGGCAGCGGATGCTTCCTTTAGAGGATATGGGCCGGAGCAGGGGTATGCGTTTTTAAGAGAGGCCATTTCAAAAAACGATTTTCAAGCGCGGGGAGCAGACGTTTCGGCCGATGAAATCTTTATCAGCGACGGCGCCAAATGCGATACCGGTAATTTCCAGGAAATCCTGTCCACCGATATCCGCATCGCCATCCCGGACCCGGTATATCCGGTGTATATTGACACCAATGTCATGTCCGGCCGGACCGGCATTTTTCAAGACGGCCGGTACCAGAACATTATTTATCTGGAAAGCACCCGCAAAAACAATTACATACCCGATCTGCCTGCCGAACCCGTGGACCTGATTTACCTCTGCTATCCCAACAACCCCACGGGCGCCACCATCACAAAGGAAGCCCTTGCCCGGTGGGTGGATTTTGCCAGAAAAAACAAGGCATTGATTCTGTTTGACGCAGCTTACGAGGCATTTATCCGGAATGACGCCATCCCCCATTCCATATACGAAATTGAAGGCGCACGGGAAGTGGCGGTGGAGTTTAGAAGCTTTTCAAAGACCGCCGGATTCACCGGCACCCGGTGCGCGTTCACCGTTGTTCCCAAAAACTGTTTGGCATATGATGAATCCGGCCATGCCCATGCCTTGCATGGCCTGTGGAACCGGCGGCACACCACCAAGTTCAACGGGGTTTCCTATCCGGTGCAGCGGGCCGCCGAAGCCATATACAGCGAAGAAGGCAAGGCCCAGGTCAAAGAGATCATTGATTTAATGTCCCACGTGGGCGGCGAGCACTCTCCCTATATCTGGATCAATGCAAATAGGGACTCCTGGACATTTTTCGACATGCTCCTTGAAAGCGCCGGAGTGGTGTGCACGCCGGGCGCGGGATTCGGCGCCTGCGGACAGCAGTATATCCGCCTGAGCGCTTTTAATTCATATGAAAATACCGATAAAGCCATGATCCGGTTGCGTGAGGCGCTTGGGAAATAATTACAGTCGGTTGAATTTCAGATCAAATGCCTGAAAAATGGGTTAAATGGAATTGGCATACCGGGTCTCATCATTGCCCGGAATGCAAAACACCATCACTGCGAAATTTATTCTTTAGACAGCCATTTCAAGTTCATAAAAAATATTCTTATGCTCCGGTTGACGAATTAAAGTGACACATCTTTTTGCATACGGAAGTTTAATGTGTGAAGATATCATGGAGGAAGTGGCGGGGTGCAGCCTTCCCCATGAGCATGGAGCACTTAAAGGATATCTGTCTTTATGAAATCTGATCGAAATTCATCATCCATCCATCAGCATCCCGTCGAGCTGCTGCAGGAGCTTCTCCGGTTTGACACGTCCAATCCGCCGGGCAATGAAGCCGAATGCATTTCATATATAAATGGTTTGCTGACGAACGCCGGTATCCAAACGATCCTGTTGGAAAAAACCCCCGGCCGTCCGAACCTCGTGGCAAGACTTGCCGGAAAGGGAAATGCCGCGCCGCTGTTGCTTTACGGCCATGTGGATGTGGTCACCACCCAAAATCAGAAATGGCTGCATCCCCCTTTTTCAGGCATAATTGCCGACGGCTGTGTTTGGGGTCGCGGCGCTTTGGACATGAAAGGCGGGGTGGCCATGATGCTGTCGGCGTTTCTGCGAGCCAAATCGGAAAATCTGAAACTGCCCGGAGATGTAGTTCTGAATATACTCAGCGATGAGGAGACCGGAGGCGACTGCGGAGCCCAATATTTGGTCAAACACCATGCGGATTTATTTAAGGGCATCCGCTATGCCATCGGAGAATTCGGCGGGTTCTCTTTTTATGTGGGCAGCCGGCGGTTCTATATGATCATGGTTTCCGAAAAGCAGGCATGCTGGATGAAAGCAACGGTCCGCGGCCCGGGAGGGCATGGTTCCATGCCGGTTCGCGGCGGAGCCATGGCAAAGCTCTCACGCCTGCTTAATCAGCTTGACCGGCACCGCCTGCCGGTTCATATAACGCCCATTGTCCGGCGCATGGTAAAAACCATCGCCCAAAACATGGGCGGAATCTCAGGCCTGGCGCTCAACCAGTTGCTCAACCCGGTCTTAACCAATGGCATCCTCAATGCAATCGGCGACCGGGGACGATTATTTGATCCGCTGCTTCACAATACGGTCAGTCCCACAATATTGCAGGGGAGCAGCCAAATCAACGTGATTCCCGGAGAAGTTTCCGTTCAGCTGGATGGCCGGTTGCTTCCGGGTTACACTTTTGAAGACATGAAAACGGAACTGAAAAGCATCATCGGTGATGATGTTGAACTTGAAATCCTTCGTTACGACCCAGGGCCAACTGAACCCGATATGGGGATGTTTGACACCCTTTCCGATATCCTGCGTCAAGCAGACCCTGACGGCATCCCCGTTCCTTTCCTGTTGAGCGGGGTGACGGACGGCCGGTTTTTTTCAAAACTGGGGATTCAGACTTACGGCTTCCTTCCCATGAAACTGCCCAAAGATTTCAATTTCACAAAAACCATTCATGGGACGGATGAGCGGATTCCGGTGGCTGCCGTTGAGTTTGGCGCAAATGCCATCTATAAACTGCTCCAAAGTTTTGGATAACGCCTATAGCGAGGCATCATAATGAATTTTTACATTAAATGCATCATCTCCATTGCCATTGTTTTGGGGTTAATCAGCTCTTATCCCTATAAAACATGGTCGGAGGAAGCCTGCCATCCATCCCTATCTGAAGTCGTGCTTTTCGGCATCCGGCCGATCCGGGAATTGAATCCCTCTTACTTTCCGGAACAAGGGCAGCCCTGCGTCAAGAACTATCTGGCGGCAATCCCTTCTGAATCACCGCTTTTAGGACACCGCCCGCCTTCAGGCCCTGATGATGCGGTTGAAGTCAGACGAAGGAATATGTCGGAACAGATCATTGTGATCCTTGGCGAAAATGCGCGAAAAGAAGGGGCGCTTTTTGCGTCCGCAGTTCCTCTCTCTGCTGAATGGGAAGGCATGAGCGAAGGGCCTGTGGATGAGGCGAATTTTGTGGATAACTGGATAAGCAACCGGCCGGACACTTTCATCACGATTGCGCCGTTTCTTTACCTGTTTAAGGCGCACCGGCTCCGGGCTGGTTTTGAAGCCGCCAAGTTCGGACATGAAAAAGGGCTTTGGCCCATCCTGGCAAAGCGGTACCATGAATCCATCGACAAAGCCAGGTCTTTCGGCAATCCCCTGATATCGTGCATAGCCGACGACCTGGATGCGCAACCGTATGTGTATCTCAAAGATCAGGGGAGGCCCTAAATGAAAAAGTCCGCTTTCATGTATCTGATGCTGATGATTGGAATCCTCATGGTCCCACCGCCGATCCACGCGTGTTCCTGCGCATGGAAAGGGCCTTTTCTGACCGTGGCCAAGGAGTCGCCGCTGGTGGTGAGGGGGAAGATTATCCGCCATCATCCCGGAGAGACCCCGACTATGGATGTTCTGGTTTTAGAAACCCTCTCGGGCGGGCTTCTGGACTCGGGTCTAAATGTTCAGATGGGCGACGGCATGCATTGCCGGCCCGCTAAGGAATTGTTTCCGCCGGACACCGAATGGATCCTGGCCTTAAACGGGCCGGGATCAAAGCCCGGCAACGGCCTGGCCATCTCCCATTGCGGGGAATACTGGCTGAAAGTTGATAACGGCGCTGTGGTGGGCAGTATTGATGGCGATCAAAACCAGGTCAAGCGGATCTTATTGGAAGAATTTAAAAACAGATTCCTGTACCCGCGGTTTAAAGAAACATTTTCAGGCAAAATCATGGCCGGCGAGCGGCTCCGCCGGCCTTTCGGCGGCCGTTTCGAGTTTATCCTGGAGCCGATGCCCATGGGCTGGGAAATTGTAATACAGGAACTCGGCCGGCATGAAAATCTGTCGCGGCTCACGCCGCCACTCCATTTTGTGCCCAATCCCCGGGAGATTGACGGCTGGCATTTTTTAGACAATCCTTCCGATTGCGCCGCGCGGCCCTATGCTGCCGAAGCCGGCCCTGAAAATCCCAGAAAATTTATTTTTTCACCAGAAGTTGGGAAAAAAATCGCCGGACCCGATGCAGGACAATCCGTTACGCCGGAGGAAATTCAATCGATTGAAAAATTCGGTCGAGGCACGCTGATGCTTGAAAAATTCGAACTCCAACCGGGGATGGACGGTTGCCCGAAAATTTTATGGATAGAGTTTGATGTTCAGCTTGAAGGCGGGTATTAAAGGGGGGCTGCATTTAGGTAATTGTATATAATGACGGGATTTATTTTATAAGTTCACATATTTTATATCCAGTATTATGGCAAGGAGACCATGAACGCTGATTCCCATTTTGTTTCCGTGATCATCCCGAGCGTAGGCCGTAAAAGCCTTGCCCACACAAAAGAGGCTCTGCTGGCTCAAACACGACCTCCCGATGAACTGATTATTGTATTTGACAGGGATCGGCGCGGTCCGTCATACCCAAGAAATGAGGGCATCCGTAAATCCCGGGGGGATTTGATCGCATTCACGGATGATGACTGCGTGCCAGGAAAAAATTGGCTTGAACGGATGATTTCAGCCATAGACAAATATGATGCGGCCCTGGTCAGCAGTCATTATGATGAAACAGACCCTCTGCTGCAAGAGGTTAGGCTGCGCCGCTTTTTTCCGGATTCCGACCGGATTAATCCAACCGGTTTTGTCGGGAATGCCGGCAATGTCATTTACCGGCGGCACTGTCTTGAAGAATGTGAAAAGAAGGATGGTTTTGTCTTTAACCCAATCTATGGAATATTTGCCGCAGAAGACTCTGACCTGGCGTTACGTCTCAAGCAAATGGGGTACCGGGTCGTGTATATTAACAACAATGTCCAGCATCTTAAAAAGTTAACTTTATTAAAATATTTTGAGTTTCAGTTTAAAAGGGGGGTCGGCATCGGACTTTTTTATAAAGAGCACAAGAATGACGGGCGAGAATTCGCACCAGACAAGAGTATGTTGTGGAGCCCCAGCAAGCGATATTTCCCATTGGCTAAATGGCTGGTGATAATCTGGAAGAAAGTCCTGGGCCCTTTCGACCGGCGGAGTTTTTCCAGCAGCAGACGGTTCTGGACCTTCTGGGCGGGTGAAAAGCTTCAGGCCCTGGGTTTTATATATGCCGTCTTATACAAACACCGAAACCAAAGAGTATTGAAAACCCGTTGAAAATCAATCCAATCATAACCGCAGGAATCGCATCATTTAAGGCGATTCCGGAAAAACCCGCGCTGACGATCATACGTTGTTTAAACTCCCTGCGCCTTCGCCAGGTTTACCGGCTGAAAATCCCCCGCACCGTGACGCTGTTTCTGACAAACAGATGCAACGCTTCGTGCCGCCACTGCTTTTACTGGAAAGAAATATCCCGAAAGAAGACCGAACTTTCTTTTGAGGAAGTGGTCTCTTTGCTGAAAAACCTCCAAGGGGTAAAGGCAATCAATCTCACCGGCGGAGAGCCATTCCTGAGAGACGATTTGCTCCATATCGGCAAAGCCTGCGTTGCCGCCGGCATAAAAACCATTTCCATACCCACAAACGGCATTCTGACGGACAGGATAACGCATTTTGCAAAAGAGATGGTTCAAACCCAGGGGTTGTCATTTTTGAAAATCAATGTCTCCTTGGACGGCCCGGAAAAAACACATGACTCCATCCGCAACGTTGACGGATGTTTTGCCAACGCAAAAAAAACCATTGAGAATCTGAAAATTGTCCGCCGGGGAGCGAAAAACTTCCAGGTTGGCGCTGCAACGGTGGTGTCGGCGGACAATTTCAAAATCATGGAATCATTTATACCCGAACTTTTTAATCTGGATGTCCCCTTCATGGTTTCCGCCGTCAGGGGGTCTGAAGTCCATGCATTTGGCATGTCAAAGGAATTCAAGCATGATTTGAACCCGAAAGAATCAAAATATTTAACCATTGCTGATCTGGAAAGCATCAGGTCTATGCTCTACCGGAATGCGGCTAAATACGGCCACGCAAACTGGAACTCCTTTCAACGGATCAAGCTCGACTTAACCATTGATATTATAAAAAACAGGAAGAAACTTATCGAATGTCTTGCCGGATACTTTGACGGCGTGATTTTTCATGACGGCAGCGTGTCCTTGTGCGAGTATACAAACCCCATCGGCAATTTAAGGGATGTGGATATGGATTTTAAAAAAATCTGGTGGTCGGAAGCCGCAAATCAACAGCGAGAGCGGAAAAAAAACTGCGCCTGCATCCATACCTGCAACTTGATGTCCAACATGCAGTATAACCCCCGGCTGCTGACGAATATCATCAGAAACAACGGAAAGTGTAGATTTTGGTCAAAGACAAGGCCGCAGGAATTTTTTGACCGCAGGCGTAGCGGCGCTACGTCGAGGATCAAAAAATTTCGAGAACGCAGTATTTGACCAAAAGATGCGGTTTCCGTTCGGACACTATCTACGGAAATTGCAGCGGCGCATAAGGATAAACCGCAACCGTGACATTATTTTGAGGATGCCGCCGCCGGATTTCCGCCACAAGCTCTTCCCATCCTGCATAGGACCGGGATTTGGGCCAGACGGCCCTCAATTCCTCATTTTTGATGTTTGGTGAAAAAATCAGGTAATCCAATTTTTTCTGCTGCATCTTTTTTTTGATTATATTCATTCCCACTTTAATATCATTGGGCAGATGTTCAGGCTTAAAAGTTCTCATTCGTTTCATGAGGCGAAGCGGCAGTGAGCCTTTTTTTTGTTTTGCGTCCAGCTGCCCCTTGCCGCCTTTGCAAAACCCGATAGCCACACGGGTCTGGCGATGATTATAGATGTTCAGCGGCCAGAACCCCCTCAGCATATAGTGCATTTCAGTGTCAAAAGGGTAAGTGTTTGCCACAGTCACATCCGCTTGAACGGGTTTTACCCTGTAATGCGCCATGACAGACCTGACTCCCTGGCGAAAAACTTCCTTCCGTTCGCCGGCAAACAGATCGAGAATTCCCCGCTTCGGGCCGAGCACCACATTTACAACAAAATCCATGCCGATCATGTCGCAGATCGCTTCAATTTCCTGCCTGAAATCGTTATCGGCATTTCCCAAGCGCGATCCGGGACCATGGTGGTAATTGGGCTGGTAGCACTGGGCATAATCATGAATATGGCGGATGGTTTCAATTCCGCAAACGCCCGGCACCGCAATCTTGGACCCGCCGGAGAACCCGGCAATGGGATGCGGCAGGATCATCCCGACCCCTATCTTCAACTCACAGGCCATGACGGTTTGGTTTACGTAAACAGGGGTCCCCCTCAAAGACCTGCCAAGATAGACCAAATTTTGGTCACAATCATGGATGCGGACATCCGGGTTTATTGTTGGTTCAAGACCTGTTTTTTTGATGACATCATCTTCCTCCATGCCTTTATGGGCGGCGCCCGCAATGACGATGGTGATGCCTGATCGTTTGATGCCGCCGTCCTCCAGTGCTTTGATAATAAGCGGCAGAAGCATGTCCGTTGGCGTCGGTCGCGTCATGTCGTCAATCAGGATGGCGGCGGTTTTTTTTCCTTTTGCAAGTTCCGTCAATGGCAGGCTGTTTTGGGGCCGGGAAATTTTTGCAAGAATTGCGGCATGGTCAAGAACCGGTTGAGGCGTGTTTTCAACTATCGTGACATCCCATGACTCCGGGAAGCCTATCGTTAAAGGCAAATCACCATGCCAGGCCGCCCATGTGAGCCTTATTTCCTTCATTTTTTTAAATCTCCGGCTGCTATCGCGTCAGCATTTGTTCATAGATCTCCATATGCCTGCGCATGGCTATATTCATTTCAAATGTCTTTTTAACATACTGATATCCTTTTTCGCCCTGCGTCCGCCAGCGTTCTTTTTGAAGAAGAAACTGAAGACCTTTTTCAAAATTATTGTCTTTCGCATGATATCCGAATCGGGACGCAAACCCGTCCGGATCCACATGGCTTAGAATTGCGCATTTTGAGGCAGCCGACTCCAGTATTGAATTGGGCAGGGCTTCTCTTGTGGCAGTGTTGACCATGATCCAGCTTTTATTGCGCATGCGGGAATGCTGATCCGAGTGGAACTGATCCAGAAATCCCAAAAATGAAATATTGGGAACCCTGCTGTATTCTTCATAAAGACTGGATTCCCATTTTCTGTCCCGGGATTTCCCCGCAACAAGGAAATCCACATGGGGAAATTTTTCAGCCAGATCTAAAAAAAGGGCCGGACGCTTTCTTCTGTCCAGCCGGGCAAGGTAGCAAACTGTGGGGACCGTCGCCTTGTTTATATCTTCACCCACGGCAACCGGTGTGGGCAGAAAAACCGGATCGACAGGGAGCCGATACATTTTTTTAACTTTTGGGATCAAATACCGGGCGATGGCATACACGCCGTCCATCTTTTTGATGCATTTCCGCACCAGAATGTTGTTTTCAAAAAAATAATTGTGAACGACCTGGAGCCTGTTTAAGGACGGCAGGTCAAATTCCATCTTCCAGTCTTTGAGGTCCCTGGGGTCCCGAAAAGTCACCATATGCTTTTTGTGCGGCATGGTCCTTAACGCCAGATAGGATGTAAAGGAGGGTTCGCACGAATGATAAATGTCGGCATTCACATCCCTTATATATTTTGCTGCCGTCCAGGGAAACAGCGGCGAAAAACCATATACCGTGATGCCATCTAAAAATTCGACGGCTTTTTGCCCTTTTCTTCTGGGAACCACCGCGTACACCTCAATCCCGCGTTTTGAGAGTTCCCTGCCGATGGTGCGCGCGGCCCTGCCGAAACCGCCGTATTTTCCCCATGCAAAAATTTCAACGCTGATCAGACAGATTTTCATTTTAGTTTATAATGAATGGGTTTTGAAATGCGCAATGCCATGCCAATAGATCCTTGGCTTTAAATTCTATGTTTATATATCCTTTTATTGTGCCCCATTCAAACTTTAAAACCACGATCAAAAAAAGAACAAATCATTTCAAGATTTCTTTACAGATCCGAGTGCATAAATCCGCATTCTGCGAAACCTGCTTGCCATCCAGACTTAACACCGGCACGGCGCCGATCAAAGAATTTGTTATGAACACCGCATCCGCGCCAAATAATTCCTCTGGGATGATGTTGCGGGTTTCAAGCACGTATCCCCATTGCAAAAAACATTCGATCACCTGCTTTTCCATGATGCCGGGAAGAACCGCCGGGGATCGGGGCTGTATGATGCGCTCTCTTATTATAATAAGGATGCTGGCGGTGTTGGTTTCCGAGACGCTGCCGTCGGGATTGACAATCAATGCTTCATCAGCCCCGTTTGCAAGCGCCCATTTGCCGGCCAGATAATAATAAAGGTAATTTAATGTTTTATGGGCTGCAAGGGGCGTCTGGCGGGGATGGGGATAGACGGCTAAACCCAGCCCGCCTTTTTTTTCAATGGCCGGCCTTGAAACATAGGGACGGGCGGAAACCACCAATCCATGATCTGGGAACAGGTCATTCGGTTCACCGTGTGTCGCCATGATTTTGACCGCTGCTGTTGTATCGCCCAGTCCATTTTTCTCAATCACTTGGCTGATGATTTCATCCCAGGTCAAGTCCGGCAGCGGGGTTTGAAACAATTCATCCCAGGTTGAATAAAAACGGCGGATGTGATCTTCCAGATAATCAATCTTTCCACGGTTGACCCGGATGGTTTCAAAAAATCCATATCCATAGGCAACCCCGAGATCGGAAATCAGGATTTTGGCTTGAGCCTCGTGCTTCATCACGCCGTTTTGCCAGACGAATTTCTTTGGAGCCGAGTCTGCTGTCTGAGGTTGAAGTGCGCCCATTAACGACTGTCCTTTGTGAAGGGTTTCATGATATTCATCCTCCGGGTCCGAATCATAGACCACCCCGCCGCCCACTGAAAAAAATATTTTATTTTTACATATCGTAGCGGTCCGGATGGCGATGGAGAGATTCAACGCTTCATGAAAACCGATATACCCGATGGCGCCTGTATAAACATGCCGGCGCACGGGTTCGAGTTCGTCAATAATTTCCATGGACCGGATCCGGGGGCATCCGGTAATGGACCCGCCGGGGAACGTGGCTTTGATCAAATCGACACTGGTTTTTTCAGATCGCAACTTTCCAGTCACCACCGACACCAGATGAAAGACATTCTGATACGCCTCCAGCCTTTTATGCTCGTCTACCTTCACGCTGCCGCCCTCGCACACACGGCCCAGATCGTTTCTCATCAAGTCCACAATCATGGAAAGCTCCGCGTCATCTTTTTTGCTCTCCGTGAGTTCCCTGCCCAGCGCTTCATCCGCCTCTTTTGTTTTTCCCCTGGGCCGGGTTCCTTTTATGGGCCGGGTTTCCACACATTTCCCTTTTTGGAGAAGAAACCTTTCCGGAGACGTGGAAACAATCCAGTGATCCCCGGCATGAATATAGGCATAAAACGGGGCCGGCGCTTTCTCATAGAGGGTTGAAAAAAAAGCAAACGGGTCGCCTTCAAAATCAGTTTCAAACCGCTGGGACAGGTTGACCTGATAAATATGCCCGGAAACGATATAGTCTTTTATCCGGCGGACCGCTTCCATGTATTCATCCTTTGAAAAGGACGAAGTCAAACCGGATCTGCCGCCGGTAAAAACAGCTTTATGGTTAAGCGGACGGGTTTTAATGGATTGAAAATCCACAAGGGTTTGTTCGACGGTTTGGCGCCCGCTTCCAATAATCTTTGCAACGCACAGGCTTGTTCGATTTTCAAATTTATCGTAAACCACAATAATTGACGGCGCAAACAGGCAGATATGAGGCAGATGGCGGGCATCCATGACCGTACGCGGCAGGACTTCGATAAAATCTTTTAACTCATAGGAAAGATACCCGAAAAGACCGGCGCCGACTGGAAGAGAATTGTCATTTATGGAAACAGAATAAGTGGAAAGAATCCTGCTTAAGGCGTCTATCGGGTCCCAGGTAAAGTTCAATACTTGGTCTCCGGCCGTTAAAACAACATTTGTTCCATACGCCTTCACTGTCAACCAGGGACGTGCGCCAAGGATGTGATACCGGGCGCTGTCCAGATCCCCGCCGCTCATGAGAGCGACCGTGCCGGGCAAATGGGCAAACCGAGACGCCAGTTCCATAAAAGGCTCTTTTAAATCCAGAGGCTCCACATGGATACCTTCCAGCGTGCCAGCAATATTTTTTAATTCTTTAAATTTTTCAGAGATGTTCACCAAATTTTATTCATCCTCGTACCCGCTTTTCATTTATTTAAGCGAAGGCATTATAACATCCCATTTTAAAAGGGGATTTTAGGGGAATTTACAATTGTGATTCGAATCTTTATGCTGCCCGCAACAGATCACCGCGCAGCGGCCCTGATTTAATAAAATTTTCGATCAGGATGAACCCATAATCGGTCATAAAGCTCTCCGGGTGGAACTGAACGCCATATACCTGAAAAACGGGGTGCGAAATGCCCATGATGACCCCGTCGTCGCTTTTGGCATTTATGATCAATGGGCCTGATTCCGGCCGGATCATCAATGAATGATACCGGGCGGCGGTAAAGGGCGAGGGAATATCCTTAAATACCCCGCAGCCGTCATGAATTATCCGGCTGGTTTTTCCGTGAACCGGCACCGGCGCCCGGGCCGTTGCGCCGCCGAATGCTTCATTGATGCACTGCATCCCCAGGCAAACCCCAAGAATGGGGATTTGTCCGGAAAAAAATTTTACAACATCGATGGAAACGCCGGCGTGGGCGGGGTCCTTGGGGCCGGGACTGATGACTATATAATCGGGAGAGATATC
>JALOPH010000288.1 GCA_025453995.1 Desulfobacterales bacterium | reverse complement strand
CGGCAAGAAGGAAATGAAAAACATTCCCTACGGCGCCATCGCGTTCTGGACCCTGGCGGACAAGCTCTCCTGCGGGTTGCAGCAGCTTATGGCCGGAGCGAGAAAATTCTCCCTAAACCAGATTGCCCGCGAGGACCTTTTCTCCGGCAACAAGGAAACATCCGAAACCACCGGTATCCCCATGGTGACCGAGGCCAATGATGAATCCGCCAAAAAGATTTTGAATTCTTAAAATCCGGATTCAGAATCTTTTTGAGATTTAATTTTACAATAAGCAGGCATTTCTGGAATCATCCCGGAATGCCTGCTTTCTTTTTTGTGAATTGTATTGATACATAAATTGAAATTGTTTAATATATTTTAAAAATAATTTTTATGAGTGACAACCAAGGCCGTTATTTCTTCAGCCAATTTTGTTCCTGGATTTCTCAAAATGCTGGCAGTTTAATTAATAATGGGGGAAGCGTTGACAAGGTTCATTGTCAGGATGACCATTGCCTCATTGATGGTGTGTTGTATTTCCCCTTGTGCTGCTCTTGGACAAAGTGAACCTGTCAGCGATCTGTTTACCCTTTCCCTTGAAGAATTAATGGACATTGAAGTGATGTCCGTTTCCAGAACCCTTGAAAAAACTTTTGAAGCGCCGGCGGCTGTTTGCGTCATCACCCATGAAGATATTCATCGATCCGGATACACCAGCATCGGCGAGATTCTTAAAATGGTGCCCGGTCTTCATGTCGCACAGATCGATGCAAACAAGTTCGCCGTTACCTCCAGGGGTTTTAATAACCGCTATGCCAATATGCTCCTGGTTCAGGTTGACGGCAGAACCGTGTACTCGCCGCTCCATTCCGGCGTCTATTGGGAGATCCAGGAACTTATGCTGGAGGACGTTGAACGCATCGAAATCATCCGGGGGCCCGGCGCGGCCCTCTGGGGCGCAAACGCGGTCAACGGGATTATCAATATTATCAGAAAATCTTCAAAGGATACCACGGGAGGATACGCCGACGGCGCATACGGCAATAAAGTGGGGTTTGGCGATCTTCGGTGGGGCGGCACTGCCGGAGAAAATTTTTTCTATCGGGCATACGGGAAATACATGCATCGGGATCCTCAGCTAACCGCCCAAAAGGTAGACGCCCATGATGACATGGATCTTCCTGCCGGGGGATTCAGATGCGATTGGGATTTGTCTCAAAAAGATTTGCTGACGTTTCAGGGGGATTTTTACGACGGGGATGTGGGCCAGGAATATATGGGAACTGGCGGAACCGGATCTCATTTTGATACGGACGCTTCGGGTTTCAATCAACTGATCCGTTACGGGCATGTTTTTTCATCGGCTTCCGATCTGTCCCTTCAAATGTATTATGACAGAAACAAACGCGAAGACATCAAACTCAATGAAACTTCGGACTTGTTTGATGTGGATTTTCAGCACAGGTTCGGATGCATGTCGCGCAACGAGATCGTTTGGGGTTTGGGGTATCGCTATCTCTGGCAGGACACTGACAAGCAGAGCCTGACCGGATTTGAACCGTCTGACCCGGACTTTGATTCATACAGCGGTTTCTTTCAGGATAAATATTCGATCATGCCGAAGTATCTCTATCTGATCCTGGGCGCAAAGGTCGAAGACAATTATTATACAGATACAGAAGTGCAACCCAGCGCAAGGATACTTGCGACGCCAGATCCCCGGCATACAGCATGGGCATCGGTTTCAAAAGCGGTTCGGACCCCCTCGATTTTTGAGCGATCCGTTGACATATCCATGCCGATGGGACCTGATACAATCTCGTTTTTACAAGGAAATCCCGGTCAGGATTCGGAAGAGCTTTATGCTTATGAGATCGGGTATCGTATTCAGCCCGTGGATCCGGTTGTTTTTGATATTGCAAGTTTTTATAATGTATATGATCAATTGGGCAGTGATGAGATTATTGATGATATTCCAACTTTCGGCAACAACAACGAGGCCGACGCTTATGGCGGGGAGATATTGGCCAACTGGCGCTTAACCCACGGCATCAAACTGATTGCCTGGTATGCCTATATGGATGGGGAAATCAAAAACAAAATCACCGGCGATAAGTCAGACATTGACCTGTTGCCGAACCATCAGGCCAATATCCGATCCTATATTAATCTTCCTTGCAATCTGACATTTGACACGGCGATTTATTTTGTGGATAAAATCAAAACGAGCAGCCGGACTGTCCCGGAATACTATCGATTCGACGCCCGGTTGGGGTATTCCCCCATGAAAAATCTCGAGTTCAGTATCGCGGGCCAGAATTTGCTGGTGCTTCAGGACGGGGATTTTGTCGACGAACATCTGGAAATCGGCAGCATTCGGCCCGACAGCGGCTATATTGAGCGTAGCGTATATGGAAAGGTCGCTTATAAATGGTAACCGGTCATATCCCCACAGTTCTCACCATCGCCGGTTCAGACCCCTCCGGAGGTGCGGGGATCCAGGCGGATTTAAAGACATTTACGGCCCTGGGCGTTTATGGCGCTGCGGTGATTACCGCGCTGACCGCCCAGAATACCCAGGCGGTGACAGCCGCCATGCCGGTTCCGGAGGACTTTGTCAGGCAGCAGTTGGATGCCGTGCTGACCGATATCCGGGTCGATGTGATCAAGCTGGGCATGATCCCCAATGCTCAAATATGCGAGGCCATGGCGCCGTTTCTGAAAGGACGAACGGTCGTGTGCGACCCGGTCATGGTCTCCACCAGCGGGTTTCGGTTGATCGACGATGCGGCTGTAAAGGCCCTGACTGATCAGATCATCCCGATTTCCACTTACCTCACTCCTAATTTTCATGAACTTGAAATTCTATGCAGCAACAAGGTCACTGATATAATAGCCGCCGGCATGATGCTCATGGAGAAATGTTCAAACTTACACGGCATTGTCTTAAAAGGCGGCCATACCAACACGAAAGCCGATACGGTTACCGATATTTTTATATATAAAAAAGGTGATGCAATAACTCAGAAGGTAGAGACCCACCCGCGCTACCATACCAAAAACACCCACGGCACCGGCTGCACGTTTTCATCCGCTTTTGCCGCGTTTCTGGCCCAAAAATACAACCCGCCCCAGGCGTTTTCAAACGCCATTTCCTACGTCAACCGCCTCATCGCTTTGTCCAAGGACGCCTCCGTTGGCCACGGCAACGGGCCGCTGCTCCATCATAAGTTCCCTTCGACAGGCTCAGGATAAGGATAAATTTTCCCATTTCCCGTATGATTGCGTCTTCAATATCCCTTTCCAGATAGCGGTCCTTTAACCCCAAACCCCAAAAAGTCGAGAAAATAAGGATCGCCGAAGACCAGATCAGGGGTTATTTTATCTTCAGCATGGAGGTGCTCGATCTCATAGCGGACGATTTTATCAAATAATTATGAATCAATTTTGATTTTTAAAGCAACGTGGATGGACAAGAAATATTGATATTCTTGCTTTCCGGTGATACACGGCATAAAAAAATTGAGAATATGCCATGAAACTATTTGACAGCCACTGCCATCTCAATGACGGCGCTTATATAAATGATATGGATGAGGTCGTCTCACGGGCCCATGCCGCCGGCGTGGAGGCGGCCATGATAATACCCAGGCTATTTTGCTTCTGTGGGCGTGCACCCCCATGACGCCAAGGCGTGCACGGAAAACGCCGTTTCAAAACTCATCGAGCTTGCCAAAAACCAGAAGGTCAGGGCCTGGGGCGAGACGGGCCTTGATTTCAACCGAATGTTTTCACCCCAGAATATCCAGGAAAAATGGTTCATCCGCCAGATGGATATCGCCGATGAACTCAATCTCCCCTTGATATTCCATGAAAGGGATTCAGGTGGGCGGTTTCTGGAGATTTTAAACAGCCGCTATGCTGCGTCAGGCCGCAGCGGCGTGGTACACTGCTTTTCCGGCAACCGGCGGGAACTGGACGCCTATCTGAAGCTCGGACTATACATCGGCATCACCGGGATCGCCACCATCCAGGGCCGGGGGGACGGTTTGTGCGCCCTGATTCCGCATATTCCGGCAGAACGCATCCTCATTGAAACCG
>JALOPH010000287.1 GCA_025453995.1 Desulfobacterales bacterium | reverse complement strand
GATTTAAGATCCTGCTTGATGTCCGCCCATTCAGAGCAATGACCGGCTTTATCCAGTCTGCGATCCAGTTCTTTGCGTAACACCAGCGCCAGGAAACTTCAAAACACATGGCCCCGAATGGTTTCGAAATTTAAGGGACGTCATATTTAATTATGATCAATTTTATAATCAGATTTGGGCTCACGGAAATACCCGATGCATCAAGCGTCCTGAAAGCATGTCTTGGATAATTTAATGCTTTTTCGGTGTAGCCTTAATGGTTAAAGACTGACCCGAAGCATTCGCCGCAATAAAAACTTGACAATTGTTGCTTTAAAGCTACAATATGATCATGGATTCCAAAATACAACTTCTCGAATATATAACCATAGACGGAGAAAATCCCTTCCATAAATGGCTTAATTCATTGAAAGACCGAGTTGCGCGCGCACGGATACGAGTTCGGTTGAATCGGATTAGATTAGGAAACTTTGGTGATTGCAAGTCTGTTGGAAAAGGTGTGAGTGAATTGCGAGTGGATTCTGGTCCTGGATATCGCGTTTATTATGGGAAATCAGAGACGACCGTCGTAATCTTACTTTGTGGAGGATCCAAAAAATCTCAGTCAAACGATATTCAGTTGGCTCAGGAATATTGGGCTGATTTTCAGAGGAGAACAAGATGAAAAAAGTGACAGAAAAATATGAAAATAATTTAAAAGAAGACCTTCGTGACCCTGTTGAAGCCGCAGAATATTTAAACGCCGCTTTGGAAGATGGTACCCAGGAAGTGTTTTTAATGGCGTTAAAAGACGTTGCAAATGCAAAAGGCATTTCTGAAATAGCCAGAGAAACAAAACTCAATCGAGAAAATCTTTATCGCATTCTTTCTACTAACGGTAATCCAAAATTAAATAGTTTGAATTCTGTCCTTCATAGTGTTGGGTTGAAATTATCCGTTGAAGTGGAAAATAATGTTTAAAGTTTATTCGGCAAACATATCGATACAGTCAACCTCATGAGCGGCGGCTTAGCGCTGAGTTCGACAAACTGGAAATTGGGGCTAAAATTTGAAATACGTCCACGGATATAACCACAGAGAAAACATTCGATTGCAGGATCAGGCGTCGACCCTTGCCGAGCTGCTGCATTCCGACACCTTTTATCCGCCAGGCAGCCTGGTGCTGGAGGCTGGATGCGGCGTAGGCGCCCAGACCATCACGCTGGCCGCCAACAGCCCGGACGCCCATATCACCTCAGTGGATATATCGGAAAGTTCGCTTGCCCAGGCCCGGAAAAAAATCACAGAGGCTGGATTGACCAATGTGAGTTTTCAGCAGGGCGACATCTTTCACCTGCCGTTTGCACCCGAATCCTTTGACCATGTTTTTGTCTGTTTTGTTCTGGAGCATCTGGCACGGCCGGTTGACGCGCTGCAATGTTTAAAAAGGCTTCTCAAAATCGGCGGAACCATCACTGTGATTGAGGGGGATCATGGATCTGCCTATTTTTATCCGGACAGCGACGCGGCCCGTAAAGCCATCGCCTGCCAGGTCGAACTTCAGAAACGGGCCGGCGGCAATGCCAATATCGGCAGGGAACTGTATCCCCTGTTGAACGCAGCGGGATATGGCGAAGTTTGCGTCTCTCCGCGAATGGTGTATGTGGATTCAGGCAGGCATGAGCTTGTGGAAGGATTCACCAAAAATACATTCACGGCCATGATTGAAGGGGTCGGCAAGTCGTCCCTTGAAGCGGGTTTGATAGACAGGAAGACCTTTGACGAGGGCATCAAGGCGCTTTACAGAACAACGGAAGCGGACGGGGTTTTCTGTTATACGTTTTTCAAGGCAATTGCGGAAAAACAATGATTCTCCTTCGAAGCGTAATCATCTGGTTGTTCATCGTATTTGCCGAGATCATTCATGGCATGCTCCGGGGGATTTTTCTTGTGCCGGTTGTCGGGGATTTGAGGTCGCGGCAGATTGGGGTGTTTACGGGTTCAATCTTTATCCTTACCATAGCTTTTGCGTTCATCCGCTGGATTGGTGCGATCGGCAAACGTCAATTGCTGGGAATCGGCGTCCTCTGGTTGATACTGATGCTCGGGTTTGAGATCGCATTCGGCCGTTTTGTCATAGGCCTGCCCTGGGAAAGAATCGCTTCCGACTACAACATGGCTGAAGGGGGTCTGCTCCCTATTGGTATGCTGGTGCTGGCAGCCGCCCCTCTGATTGCCGCGAAAGTCAGGAATGGAATACAACGTTGATTTTGAAAATCAGCTATTCCCGCCCAGAAACTCGAGCATCAGCTGATTCACTTGTTCCGGCTGTTCCTCATGCGCGGAGTGTCCGCAGTTATCGATGACAACCACCTTGACTTTCGGCAGTATCCGTTCAAATCGATATGCCAAATTGTAATCCAGATATTTGTCATTCTTGCCCCATATGATCAGCGCGGGGATGTCTATATCCGGTAATGCCTTTTCAGTCATCGCCCAATCCTGATTCCGTATGGAAAGATATTGCGCCCTGCGGTTATGATAAAACGTGAGCGGCGTCATGGCTTCGTGAATCATGGTGTCGTCAACAAGGGAAGTATTGTAAAATGCATCTTGATACCCTTTCCGGACATCGTCAATTGTAAAAAAATTTGAAAACAGCTCGCCGACAACCGGTATGTAAAAAAGTTTGAATGTCAGTTTTTCAGGGATGTTGAAACCGTTTGAGTCAATGAGGACAAGTTTGTCCACGCGTTCCGGGTGGCGGCTCGCGAAATGCAGCGTCCACCCGCCGCCGGATGAATGACCGATCAGGGCCGCCTTCTCGATTTCTTTCGCATTCATAAAACCCAATATCGCCCGGCTCATCATATCCAAATCATATTCAGGGGCCTTGCAAATGGGAACCGTGTACCCGTTGCCGGGCATGTCGATTGCATAAACGGAAAAGTGTTTTGCCAACGCGGGGATGTTGTGCCGATAGCCATACAACCATCCGCAGCTTCCATGAATGAGTATCAGCGGGTCGCCTGCCCCCGCATGCGTGTAATGAATTCTGAACTCATCGGTATCGATGAAGTCCGAAGCGACGGATTGCAAATACGGCGATTGGTAAACACGATCTTCCGGCGGAACATAGAAATAAGCAAGATAACAGAGAATCAGTATAAAAATTCCAAAAAATGATGCGGGTAGCCAAACAATTGGCCGTATATACCATTTGGTTTTCATATATCCACCGCCCTGAAAGATGTTGAGCCAGAGGTTTCCTTTACGTATCTTGTCTGAATATTCCATTTGTAATTATAAAATACATTGATATGCTAAGAGTTGAATATCAGCTTTTGTCTGATTTTTATATGCGGGTTTGGCCTACATCTTTGAAAATATAAACGCGCTTCCAGCGGAACATGAGAACACCGTTGAGTATCATGAAAATATTATATGTTATCATATTTTTTTCAAACATGATTTTTTCATCTTTGGGTTATGCCGACACTATTACACTGCTGTCGGACGAATGGTGTCCGTATAACTGTGAGCCTGGGGCCGATGCGCCGGGCTTTATGGTGGAAATCGCCCGGAAAGCATTTGAGAAAGCCGGGCATTCGGTGGACTACCAGCTGCTCAATTGGGCAAGAGCCGTTGAGCAAACCAGAAAAGGTAAAAGTGCGGGGATTATCGGCGCATATAAATCGGATGCGCCGGATTTTATCTTTCCGGACAATGAACAGGGGCAGGCTGTTGATGTTTTTTTTACCCTGGAAAGATCTTCATGGCGTTTTGAAAATATCGGCTCACTTAA
>JALOPH010000102.1 GCA_025453995.1 Desulfobacterales bacterium | reverse complement strand
GCGGTAGCATCACCGCCTATCACGCCAACATCCCGGGTTCGATACTCGATCTACCACGCAGTCTAGTTGTGCGTCTAGTTTAGTGCAATAAAAGGAAATGTTTTTAGTAAAGTCAGAGGCTACGGTTTTGCCGGATTTGATTTCAATCGGTATGAGCTTCCGTGGCCGAGTTCGAACGTGATTTAATCAGCGAACGTATCAAAGCCGGTCTTCAAAATGCAAAACTCAAGGGCAAAAAATTAGGGGCAAAAATAAAACTCAATCCTCATCTTTTTGAAAAAGGATTGGAATTACACAAAAAGGGATTTTCAAACCGGCAGAGTGCAAAAAAATTAAAGGTCAGCGAGGGGGCTTTTCGTTATTGGATGAAAGAATATCGCTTAACTGATCAATAATCCATCAACTTTTGTGCAAAACGATGAAGTTCCGGATTGGCAAGAGCCGACACCTTTTTCTTTACGGTACGGGAATAATATTCTTTTTCAGTCTTCGTTAAAACTTCGCCATTTAATTTCTTCTTAAATAGTTCTTTTTGCTTTGGGGAAAATACTTGAGACAAAGCATATTCAAGAGATAACTCTTCATGTTTTTCTTTCATCCGGCTGGTTTTTTCCGCGTCCCTTTCAAAATAATTATTAAATGCTGTTTTTAAACGATCTGAATGAAACCGTTTGTTGCCGAAGGTCACAACATCATTACTTGATAGGGATTTTTTAAGTAGCTTCAAAGTGGCAAGTTCTTTATTTGAAAAATTTTTTTTTAACTGATTTGCCCAGAAAAATGACAAATGGAGGCTTTGATATAATGCCAAAGACAATAATAACAACTCGTGAAAATTTTTTTGATCCTGTTTTTTTTTCAGTCTTTTCAATGTCTGTTCATAATCAAAACTGTAATTCTGGGCGGTGTTCGCCAACAATACGGGAAAACTCTCCCATAGCCGATTGTCTTCACTTTTAACAACTTCAGCAAGCGTATTATTTACATCAAAATCTTCCTCAACCTCCATCATTACGAAGCCGAGGCGATTTAAATTTTCAAGTAACTTCTTATTAACCATAGAGTTTCTCCTTTTTCAGGAGATTCATAAAACTATCTAAATTTAAAAGAATACGATTTTCAGAAATATCATATCTGGCTAATTCCCTGAAATGTCTCTCAAGACGTTTGATATCAATGATATCCTGATGAGCCTTGACCAGCATCAAGCAATCGTCAAAATCAACATTTGATCCGCGGAAAAGCTTACTGGCGATCAAATCATAATCATTTAAAACTCCGATATAAAGATACGAAAATTCCTTCAATAAAGTATGATTTCCTTTATCAAGGGGAGATTCCATCAATTCTGTTGTATGGATACGTTTGCCCGGAAATAAATCAAAAATAAACAATTCCTCTTTTCTCTGCCAACCTGATCCTGTTGCTTGTTGGTATCCCAAACCTTTTAATATCCGAATTAAATATTTATACTCCGGCTCATTAGGAACCATAAAATCAATATCTTTTGTGGATGGCTTGACATCTAAAAGGGTTAACGCGGTTCCTCCGCAGGCAATAAGGTGGATTTTACGTTTAATAAACCCATTCCATTGTCCCAATATCTCAAGCAAAGTCTGTTTATTAAGCCGATATTCCATTTCTTGTACTCATATTTACAATAAATTGTATAATTATATTCAAAAATTTGTATTAATATATACAATAATTAATTATTCATGTCAAGAATCAAAGACGTTAATTAGAACGAATTTCATAATTAGAAATTTCCCTTGCTTTGTCTTGAAAAGTTTTGTCCCACTGATCCGGTGTAATAAATTTATAGTTAAGCATCAAATTCGCATATTCCCCAGCGATGCGTTTTGCTGTAAGCAATCCTGAACCATCAAATTTTTTATTATCGCCATCAACGGCATTACCATTTTTTTTGTTATCGCCATTAACGGCATTGCTATTGCCATTGGTCGATATTCCTTGTGAAGAAGTTTGAGACGGAGAATTATTTAACCAGCATTTATCCTTGCAAAACCATTTGCCGGTTTTCGGGTTATATGCCTTCCGATCCATTCCAGTTCACCATCTTCATTTTGTCCATATGTGGACACACGCACTTTAGCCATTCTTTAGCCAAAATATTTTTTCAAATAAAAAAGGAGTTAGATATAATTTCTAACCCCTTGATTTCATTATGGTGCCGGAGGCGAGGCTCGAAGATTCTGGTCCGGCTATAATAAGAACCCCTTGATACACATGGTTTGCCCTTTAATTTCAGCTGATTAATTGATAAGTTACAGCAGTTCAATAAGTTCAATTTTTACTGTTTTGTTCAATAAATTTCAACAAAAACTACGATAATTCCACGATACTGAATTCCCAAAGTCGCTGAAGGATGTAACATTAAAAAAGAACATATCCCTGGGGAGTTCACAATAAATCACTGACAAATTCCGTTGATCTCGGCCACCCATTGGCAATTAATGAAAATTTTTTAAAATATGCAGAGATCTTTTCTTAAAAGTTCCACCAGGAATAGACGGCTGTGTTTTTTTGAAAAAGAGATCGGTTACCGGCATATATCAGTGCTGCTGGTGCGGAAGGATTGTTGGAAAGGTTTTTCCAATAATTCAACCCGTCAAAAAAATCTTTGGCGATGGTATGACCGGATTTAACTTCAATCGGTATGAGCCGATTGCCCAAGTCGATGATGATGTCTATCTCATGACCTGCTGAATCGCGCCAAAAATAAAGATCCGGTTCCTGTCCGGCATGAAGTTTTCTTTTTAATATTTCAGCAACTACATAATTTTCAAATATAGCGCCCCGAGAAGCATGCAGAAGAAGATCTTCGGGACTGCGGATTCTCAAAAGGTAGCAAAGAAGGCCTGTATCGAGAAAATACAATTTCGGTGATTTTACAAGACGTTTGTTAAAATTCTGATAATGCGGCCTCAATAAGGTGGCAATGAAACTGGTCTCAAGAACAGACAGCCATCTTCTGGCGGTTGTATGGGTGATCCCGCAATCAGCTGCCAGCGAACTCAAATTGAGAAGCTGCCCGACCCGCCCGGCGCATAAGCCCATAAACCGCCTGAAAGATTCAAGATCACCGATGTTTATCAAATCCCGTACATCTCTCTCAAGGTAAGTCTGGGTATAGTTCTTCAGCCATTCCTGAGCATCCAGATTCTTGTCATGAATTCGAGGATAAAACCCTGTGAATAAGAGATCGAATAAACTTATATTTTCCGGCTCTGGTATTGATGGAATCTTCTGTCCGATATCTTCCACCAGCGGATGGGGAACTTGCCTCAGTTCGTTAACGGAAAACGGCAATAGATGAAAAATTGCACACCTGCCGGCAAGGGTCTGGCTGATATTTTTCATTAAAAGGAAATTTTGAGAACCTGAGAGGATGAACTGTCCCGGTCGATTAACTTCATCCACACGGGTTTGAATGTAAGAAAAGAGATCCGGCGTTCGTTGCACTTCATCAAGGATGACACCTTTTTCCTTGAACTGGGCAAGAAAACCACGGGGGTCTTCCCCTGCAAGATGTCTCAACTCCGGGTCCTCCAATGAAAAGTATTGCATATCCGGAAACATCTCTCGGATGAGAGTCGTTTTACCCGATTGCCTGGGCCCGGTGAGGCTAATGACCGGATATTGTTCTGCGGTTTGCCTGATTTTTCTCTCAAGTTGCCTGGGTATCATCGAAAATCCATTCAATTTGAATTTTTAATATTCAATTTGCACAAAATCAAATTTTTTGTCAATTAAAAATTGCTACAGATGGACTCATACCCTTGATGCAGTTTTCAAAAGAAAAGATAACTGGCAATGCCTCGGAGAAAATAAGACCAGGGTGATCTGTGGGGATACAAAAAAGGGTTTATGGCATTAGCCACAAACCCTTGATTTCATTATGGTGCCGGAGGCGAGACTCGAACTCGCACACCCATACGGGCGGAGGATTTTGAGTCCTCTACGTCTACCAATTCCATCACTCCGGCACGACGCATGCCTTTATATGGGAAAAAATTTTCAATGTCAACAAAATGACTTTAATAATTGATTATTAACTCCTGTTTGATCTTTTCGGGGCGTGCTTGTCCAGCATCATTGCCAGTGCTTCTTTTCGGATGGGTTTTGCCAGGAAGCCGTTCATTCCAATTTTAAGACATTGTTCTTGGTGTTCTTTCATGGCATGGGCGGTGAACGCGATAACCGGAATGGTCGGGCTCATCTTCCGTATCATGCGGTACGCGCCGAACCCATCGATAACAGGCATCTGAATATCAAGAAATATCATATCATAGTAGTTCGGGGTTTCATAGAAACGATCCACCGCCTCCCGTCCGTTCGCGGCAAGGGTCACATAACAGCCGAGTTTTTCCAGCATGATTTTGATTAATTTCTGATTATGTGTATCATCTTCCGCCACAAGCAACCGGCACTGACGAAGAATCTCAGGATCGGGAGCGGAGATCGAACTGGCTATTTGGAACATTTCCTTTGATCCGGCCGATGCGCCCTTCACCAATACTTCCCTTAATATTTCAAAGAGCTTTTCGCGGCGGCCCGGTTTGATGAAGGATTGATTATATCCGGCTTTTGCAAAAAGCACCGGTTCCCGTTCGGCCTTACTGGATGAAGCAATCAAGGGGATTTTTGCAATTAAAGGGTTTTTGGATGAACGGATGCTTTGCGCGATTTCATAGCCGTCCACCCCCGGCATATGAATGTCGATCATGCAGCAGTCAAAGGGTTTGCCTGCAACCAGCGACCGCTCGAGTGTTGGGATTACTTCAACGCCATTCTTCAGATCAATGACAAGGATGCCGGCGGATTTTAATGCGTTAGTCAGCATATCAAGGCTGGTCTGATTGTGATCAACGATCAGAACCTGCTTTCCGGAAAGACCGGCGGTGATTTCCTGCAAGGGTTCTTTTTTGGGCGATTTTTCGATCCACGCGGTAAAATGGAATGTGCTTCCCACTTCCGGTTCGCTTTCAACAAAAACATTTCCACTCATCAGGGCGGCCAGTTTTCGAGCTATGGACAAGCCAAGGCCTGTACCGCCGTACTGGCGGGCCGTGGACCCATCCGCCTGCTGGAACGGATCAAAAATGCGTTCGAGTTTATCAGCCGGTATGCCGATGCCTGTATCCTTTATTTTACAATGAAGCATGATGTTGTTTTTTTCTTCCTTATCCACGGCGATTGAAAAAAAGATTTCACCGACCTCAGTGAATTTTGCCGCGTTGCCAAGAAGATTTATCAGCACCTGCTGAAACCGATGCGAGTCACCCTTTACGTATGCGGGAACGTTGTCATCTATTTGGCACACAAGCTCAACGGATTTTTTAATGATGGCGGGCCGGAGCATTTCGCAAATGTCATGGGCCATCAGTTCGATTGAAAAATCAATGGATTCAAGATCAATGCCGCCGGATTCTATTCTGGACAAATCAAGGATGTCATTGACCAATGACAACATCGACGCGCTGCTGTTTTGGATTGTTTCCACAAAGTCGAGCTGGGCTTCGTTTAATTCAGTCTCGGTTAACAACTCGGTGAATCCGATTATGGCGTTTAGCGGCGTCCGAATGGCGTGGCTCATATTGGCCAGGAACTGGCTTTTCGCCTGATTTGCCGCTTCCGCGTGTTGAATCGCCGCTTCCAGCTTTTTATTGGTGTGATAGAGATCCGAAGCCCGCTCCCGGACCATTTCATTGAGGTGGTCCCTGTGGCGTTTTAATTCCAGAGTTGTTTTCTTATGCTGTTCGATTTCTTTTTCAAGGGCGATGTTTTTTGCCGTAAGCTCCCTTGTCAGGTTTTCATTCCGCTCGAATACCCATGAAAAGCGCCGCAGCAGATTTGTTCCGATCTGTTGATCAACCACAGTCGTTTCGACTTTGGCTTCTAAAACCCCGATGCGGTCAAACACCGATGAAACAATATTGAACCAGGGCTGCCATTCCTGGGGGATTAATTTCAAATTGGACTTATCCATCGGGATTCCCCGGTGTCTGGATATCAAGTACTCGGTCAGTTTTTTTACGGGGTTGATAAAGTGGGAAAAGGTTAGAAATACAGTTGAAATAAACACCGACAGGAGGGCAACATAAAGCGTTATGCTTATGATATCAATTTGATTTGCGATTCTTGCCCAAAACGACGGCGGTGTCAGCATGAAAACCATTTGAAATCCGGTGTTCGAAAGGGGAACTTTATATATGCGCCAGCCGTCAAATTTTAGAAATTCTCCTTCCGGCAAGCGGGATAAGCGAAGGTCATCTGATAAAAGAATCCGCTGGAGGTCCTTTGAGGTAACAGCACCGTTTATGATATCGGCAGCGGCAGGGTTTTTAAAGGTTGCGTCAAAAATAAATATTCCGCCTTCAATGTTTTGAATCCATGACGAATCAATCATTTCTTTGAACGCAAACCCGCGGTGCCCTTTGATAATATCCGTCGAAACGGGGGCGACGTGTCTGGAATAGAAGCTGAGGTCTTGTTTCAGATCTTCCCAATAAAGATGGTTGAGGCGGGCGAGTTGATAGATGCCGATTCCAAGAATAAATCCGACAAACAGAAAAACCTGGGCCCATACCAGAAATTCATTATGCCGCTGAAACGAGGGCAGCGGTTGATGTTTGGATGCTTCGCCGGAAGCAGAGGGGGCTTTGGTGTCCATAATCCTTTTTGGCATATTTGAATTATGTTGTGCGGAAGTGGAATTGCAATCGCGTCGAGCCGATTTCTATCAAATCAAAATCATTCAATCTTACTTCTGTTTTAAGCGGTTTATTGTTGAGTTTGGGGAAAAATTTTCCAACCGTCGGTTTTATGAAAAATCCATCGTGTTTTTTCACAACTTCTGCCGCTATTTTCGCGACCAGCAGCCCTTTAGCGGGAATATCGCAAGTGCTGTCCTTGCCGATCGTCGTTATCGGTTTTTCAAGCAGGACGGGGGGGCTTTTGCCGTCTAAAAACAAAAACTCACCCTGGAGAACGTTTTTTTTCTTGTGCTCGCCGATTTCTGCGAGGCTTTTGGCCAGTTTTGACCGGTGCGTCGGCGTATCGACCATCATGGTCGCTTCGCTGACAGCCCCCGCAGTCTTTGGGTGGTGATTTTCATTGTCGGCATATTTGAATGTCAGGGCATAAGTGCCAATGGTGATGATGTTGCCGTGATCCAGCTTTCTTGAGATGACGAGTTCCCCGTCGACAAACGTCCCGTTTTTGCTCAGAATATCGGTGATATAAAAACCGTCTGGTTCGGATTCGATTTCTGCATGAAAACCTGAAACTGCGGATTCATCCAGTACGATATCGTTCTGATCGCTGCGGCCGATTTTAACGGTTTTTTCTGCGTCAAGCACGTATGTGTCTAAGACGTCGTTTTCGTGTGATAAAATCAGTTGCGGCATAGCCTGGCCATGGCTCCGTTTGTATTTGTGATGAATTCAATGAGAGTGGTTCCCGCCCTATTTTTCCGGACATTATTCATAACATGTTAAAAGATAACTTGATTATTCGTTTTTTATCAAGAATATTATTTAAAGGCAAAATGGTTGCATCGCAGTGTTGCGGGTAAAAACCATATCAAGTTGATTTGGCGCGCCATCATGACGGATATTGATCGAATCATAAAATTTTTTCTGCACATCTTTCAGATTCAAGCCGGCGGATCGGGCGATATAGAAGGGACTGCCGATTATCAGCTGGTTTCACCGGAGCCGGACCCGTCGCAGATTTATGAACTTCGCGTCAAGCTGCTTTCCGAATGGAAAAAGCGGCGCATGAGCATTCGCAAGATAGGCGAATCCGTTGAAAGTAAAAGCACCTGCTATGTGGTGACTTATGATGACTTGCTGGTTGTAAAAATCCCCCCCTATCCGTTGGCGGACTTTAACAGTTATCTGAAAAACATCCATATTGAGCTTGGGATTGCAAAGCGGCTTTCACCGGTGGTTCGGTGTTTGGTGCCCACACTCTCTTCCATCCTCCAAAAAGTGCCGGAGCTTACAGGCAAGATCCCCGCGGATGCCCCTGATATGGAAGCGGCATATGTTGAGTTGCTGACAAAAGAACCGAGATATCATGGATATTTGAAAATCGGCGATCGGTTTGCCTTTTTTATGAGTCTGTCAAAGCATCCGTTTTTAAACCAGGTCATTGAAAAAATTCACGGCGATCGAAGCTGGCTGAAAGATGAGATATATAAAAACAGCCGAGTATTTCAGAGCCTGGATACATTTGAAGCGATTTACGGCAGCCAGAAGATTGTTTTGTATGATCGTATCCATGAAATGATAAAGGATTTCAGCCGTAAAGCCGATGCCATGCTGACTCTTTACGGCGGCGATCCGCCCGTGCCGGATTACCAGAAACAGGAATGGATGTTTGCCGCATTGGCTGGAAAGCCGATTCATATTGATGCCAGCGAGCTCCCGACAGAGTTTTGCGAGGACATTCAAAATCTTTTAAACGGTCTTGTTCATGAGAATAAAGAATCTGTAGATGATTATAAAAAAACCGTCAGTTCATATATTCGAAGGAAAAATTTCAATAAAAACAAAACCCGGATTGAAGCCCTGATTGTAAACACGCTGGATTTGATTTGCCGCCTGAAGCATTCAAACGTTGCGGTCCGGGATTTAAAGCCTGACAATATACTGGTCATGGGCATTGAAGGGGATGTATATTCACATCTATCGGTCCCGGAAAAATATGAGCTCGGACTGATTGATCTTGAAACCGCTGTTGATTTCCATCAGGAAGATCCAAACCAGATCCGCCAGCCGATGCTTGCGGGAACATCGGTCTATATGACGCCGGCTCACATATTTAAAAACAGTCTGCTAATGGAAGTTTACGGCAAGGATATTTCCCGGATTTTTTATATGCAGGACTGGTTTTCCGTCATAGGCATTATTTATGATATCGTGAAAGGCAGGTTGCTGTTTAAGAAAACCTCCCTGCTGATTCCCGAGATTGTGCGCGCGCGAAAAAGAGGTCTGAAAAACAATACCCCGATGGCTGATATCGTCGCAAGCGTAAGCCGGTTTTTCTGGAAAACCGCTGAAGAGGAGCTGTCGGCAGCCATTAAAAGGGATCAGGAGGTGTTTCAACTTATTGAACTGACCTTGCCTGAGCATATTGTCGAAATGTTCTTTGCGGAAATTCAGGAAGAAAAAAAGGTGCTCCAGAGAATGATTCAAAAATATGCTTACTCTCAGAAATATTTTCCGAAAAATGTCCAGAGGCTTATCGATGCTTCCCATGAAGAAATCCGAGCGCTGAGAATAAAATGGGAGAGCGACACGTCAGACATCCAACTGCCGCCGGGAATTCATCAGCGCATCATTGAAATGTTGAATTCCATTGAAAAGCTGAAATTCAATGTTAAGGGTTCAGACGGGCTTGTCGAAGTTTTCCAAAAGCCGGTTACCTGTGAAGTCTTGCTTGGTTTTTTGTTTCAGAGGGTATCTGCTGCAATGAACCCCTTTTAAAAGTCCGTTTGGGATAAAATCACCCACTCAGCCTTAAATGGGCAAAATACGATCCCGGCATGGGCGGGTTCGTTCCGTCGGGGAGAGTGAAATAACGGATCGTCTGCTCTTCAGGGGAAAGATTTTCAATCAGATTAAACCCCGCCTGGGAAATCATCTGTCGGAATTGATCAGGTTCAAACATCGACAGGATCGGTTCTCCGCGGCGGTCAGTGAATCGTTTGAGCTTTTTGACCATTTTTTCATCTCCCGCTGCGGCCAGCCCTTTGGCGCCCGCATAATCCAAAACAAGTTCAGAACCCGGATAAGCGCATGCGGCTATGGCGTTAAGCGTATTTAATACTGCCGCGGGCGTGAGATAGTGAACGGTGCCGAGCCAGGAAAAAAAAGCCGGA
The DNA here is from genome assembly GCA_025453995.1 of Desulfobacterales bacterium. Classification (GTDB taxonomy): domain Bacteria; phylum Desulfobacterota; class Desulfobacteria; order Desulfobacterales; family Desulfosalsimonadaceae; genus JALOPH01. Next base: position 6,419 of record JALOPH010000102.1, on the reverse strand, counting down.
TGCTGCGGGTTGTAGGAAGATCTTGCCAGGGCCTCGCAAAGTCCTTCTTTTTCAAAGTCGATCGCCACAAATTCATGTTTTTCGGGCAGGACAAAACGCAACTGTCCCAGGCGCTTTTTTTTCACTTGCTGACTGGCCGGATGATCCAATTCAAAAACGGATAAAATTCCGGTGAGATCTTTTCTGCGCAAACCAAAAGCATCTAAGCCGGCACCGATGATGACGTATTGGCTCATGCCCGATGAAATGGCTGCCTCAAGCTTGTCTTCCGCATATCGGGCCCTGGCGATGATCTGGCGGCGGATGGGGTCCATCCCGCTGTATATGATTTTAGTTCCGATCCAGTAGCAAATTCTGGATTTGGCGGCAATACGCCATAATGACCCCGCAAGGTCACCCGCATAAGGATCATCAAATACGACGGGACGTTCAAAAGCAGTGTGCAAAGCGCGAACTACCGCCACGATTACAGCAGTACGACTATGTCTGTTTTTTTTCATATCATCATCCGATCATGCTTTCGATAAATCTGATTTTTTTCAATGGCGCGATTCCCAGCAGCGCCTGGATATGCTTGGCGTCCCGGTATCGCTTTTCCTGGCCGAAATCCTTCATGTATCCCACCCCTCCGAGAAGTTGAATGCCGTCCGCGGTCACCTGGCATGCTGTATCCGCTATGGTGATGGCGGCCGCCCTGGAGCAGGCCTGCCACCCTTTTTCGTCTGTGTCGACGGCCTGGCAGGCCCGGGATATCATCATTTCAGCATTGGCGACGGCAACCGCCATGTCGGCCAGTATCATCCGGACCTCCGACCAGTTGATGATTTCCCGGCCTCCCTGCTGCCGGCCCTTGGTGTATTCGAAAGCCTCAGAAAAAGAACCTTTCATAATGCCGGCCGACATGGCGCCTGCCGCCACATGCATTCTGTCGGCCATCTGTTCAAAATAATCAGCGCCCTTGCCTTCTTTTCCCACCAGAACGCCTTTGGCATTTTCAAGTTTCAGATCAACCGCAGAACAGGCGTGAAGCCCGAGGCTGAGGACGGGCGGACTTTTTTCTATTCCGGAATCCGGCAGGCTGACCAGAAAAAATGAGAAGCCGGATTGACCGGCGATTTTTCCCGGAATCAAAGCATGCGCTGCAATTCCAGACAATACCACGTATTCAACTTTGCCGGAAAGAACATAGATGTCTGCTTTTTTTTCCGCTGCTGCTAAGTTTTCAATTTCAGAAGGGTTATTAAACACGGGAAACGCGATGAAGGCGTCACCCATGCTGGCATCTTCCCGGCAGATGTTGAATAAAATCAAGGACAGCGCGGCCATCCCCTGGCCGATGCCGCCCAGGGCCTCCGGCAGCGTGGCATGAAAAAATTCGATTTCATAGGCTTTTTTAAGCGCCGTTTCAAAAAACGGTCCGAACGGGTATTTGTCATTTTCCTCCCTGAATGGCGCCAGTTCCTTTTTGGCAAATTCAGAGGATGTTTTGTCAAGGAGCTTAAGCTCTTTGTCATTGCCTGCAATCATTATTTTTCTCCTTGATAAAAAAACGTTATTCGTCGAATACAACTGCCTGAGGATGATCCTTGGCAATCAGGCAATTAAAGAGGTTGAGCCGGTTGAGCTGGTTGGTGCCTTCGTAAATCTGCAAAAGCTTTGCGTCCCTGTATATTTTCTCAACCCCGCGATCGTGGCGCAGGCCAGCCTGGCCCATGAGATCGAGGGCCATCCGGCAGTTTTTAATGCCCATATCCGTGGCGGCGAACTTGGAAAGAGATCCCCAGCCGGATGTACGGTTGATTTCCTCATCGGTCTGGCCGTCCATCTGTCTTTTTCTGAAAAGATTTGTCATAAAGGGCTTATCCATCATGGATGAAAACCGGTCGAACCATTTGGACGGCACTACCTTGTTATAATAGTAGGCCGGTTTGCTCTGAAGGTTTTTATAAAATCCGTAAATGCCGTTGGCGTAATTTGTTTCAACATAGGAAAGCCGGGCGAGCGCAATATTTTTATACATTTCCGCGAGCATGCACTGGGCCCATTCGTGGTTGATCAGAAGCTTTCCGTTTACTTTTGTTTCCGACGCGAATTTAAGCGCTTTTTCGTATGCCCCCCGCGCGGCGCCGGCGCCGAATGCGCCCACGCCGGCCCGCGTGACGGAAACCACGTAATGGATCATCTGCATGGCCGAGGCTTTATTCCCCCGTTTAAAGTTTTCCATTTCACGGGGCGTCAGGCAGACATTCTCATCCGGGATAAAGCAGTCTTTAAAAATCAGTTCGCTGGCCGGACATCCTTTCTGGCCCATCTTATTCTCCTTGCGGCCGAATGAAAATCCCTGTGCGCCGGTTTTTACCGCAAAGGTCACCGTGTTTTCTGAAGGCTTTTTCAGGTCTGAATATGCGATGACAATATGCCAGGCGGATAAATGGCCGTTGGAAATAAATACCTTTGTCCCGTTGACCTTATAGCCGCCGGGAACTTTTTCGGCATGACAGGTGATGTTGCCCTTGTCCAGGAGGTCTACCTCTTCCACATCCGTGCCGGCGCCGGGTTCGGTGATCGCCAGAGATATGAGGCAGGGCGTTTGATTTTTTTCACCAGCCGCCACTTCCCGTGCGATTTTATTGATCATGCGCGTGTTGAACGTTGCGGAGAGGGACGCCATGCCCAGATAGTGCACGCCGATAAGGTTGGCCATGGCCAGGCATTCGGAGGCGATTTCTTCTGCAAAATAGGCCATGGACGGCTGGTTGTATCCCTGGCCGCCGAACATCTTGGGGATCCACATGGTGTAAAATCCCCATTCATTGGCTTTTTCCACAAATTCCCAGGGGAGATAATTCGGGTTTTCATGCATTTTCAAATCCAGCCCAAGCACGCTGGGCCGCACCACTTCACGGTTGAATTTGCGGGCGATGGCGATTACTTTTTGGGTTTCCTTCACCATGGCCTTGGGGAGCTTTGGGGCCGACTGAAGGCTGTTGACCATGTCGTCAAATTTGGGCGACATGTTGATAAGGGATTTGATTTCCTTTCGGGATATCATGGGTGCTCCTTGTTTAACTGAATTCATTGATAAGTCTCAATTCACAATTGATCATTCACAATTCGATTTTGAACTTGAAAAATTGTCAATTTTGAATTTTCAATTGACAATTGTGAATGGGTATCTAACACGTTCTAACCGTGCATGATATGCGCCACTACTTTGCAGATAGGGCATCAAACGTATCAGGGGTAATCCCCTCCCTTTCAAGTTCCCCCTTGATAATACGGTGCGAGGTGGTTTTAGGAAATTCATCCACAAACCGGATATAGCGTGGGATGGCGTACTTGGCCAGCCTGTCGCTTAAGAATTCTCTGAGTTCAGAAGCAGTTAGTGATGCGTCGTCCACCACTTTCACGGCAGCCATGATCTCATCCTCGCTCATCTCCGAAGGAACCGCATAGACGGCCACGTCTTCCACTGCCGGATGATCCATGATCACATGCTCCACTTCATAGGCGGATACATTTTCTCCCCCTTTCCTCATGGATTCTGTTTTTCGTCCCACAAAATAAAGGAAGCCATGCTCATCCTGACGAACAAAGTCACCGGTATGCAGCCATCCGCCTTCTGATTTTTTCTCTGTGGCCTCCTGGTTTTTATAGTACTCCACCCGCCGGTCGCCGGTTTTAATTTTAAACAGAAGTTCTCCGGGCGTTCCGGAAGGAACGTCCTTGTCCTGTTCATCAGCAATCCGGATGGATTTGGGATTCGCCGGTTTGCCCAAAGATCCCACCGGCGCGGTGCCCAGGTTCATGATTCCCTTGCCGGCGGAGTCGATGGCGCCGTAACCCTCAAAAAGCTTGACACCGAACCGTTTTTCAAACGGCACCCACATGTCGGCCGGGCAGGCGGCGGACAGCGCCACCCGGACGCTGTTTTGCCGGTCCGTTTCTTTTTCCGGCTGCTTCATGAGGATCGGGATGATCGAGCCGATTGTGTTAAAAAGGGTGACGTTGTATTGCCGGATTTCGTCCCAGAAACGGCTGGCGGAGAATTTGCGCGACAGCGCCATGGTGGCTTTTGCCGAAAGTGTCAGTGATGTGGTGATGAACAGGGCGTTGCCGTGGCACAGGGGCAGGCAGGTATAATACACATCGTCTTCATTTAAAATGACATATGAGAAAAACATGAGCATTTTGACAGATGACCGTTTATAACGCGTTACCACGCCCTTTGGACGGCCGGTGGTGCCTGAAGTGTACATGATCAGGCAGATGTCTTCGGGGTTGTGACCCACCCCCGGATTGTCCGCCGGCATGTCATATGCTCTACGTAGGGGCGAAAAATTTTTCGCCCCTACATTAGAAATACCGGTAATATCAATCCTGCCTGCCTCGGGTTCAATATCATTGACAAATATTTGTTTTAAGTTCGGAACCTGTCCAGCGACTGTCTGAAACGAGCTAAGAAGCTCAGCGTCCAAAGCCAGCATTTCGATGTCGCTGTGGGTGATCTGGTATGCCAGGCCGTCGCCTTTTAACTCCGGATTGATCGGAACCAGGTACATGCCGAGTTTCTGGGCCCCGAAAAATACGTCCAGAAAACGGGGCGAGTTTCTCATGAATATGCCCAGACCCTTTCCTCTCCCGCCGCCGTTTCTAAGAAGAAAATTGGCAACCCGGTTGGCATTCTCATCCATCTGCCGGTAGGTGAAGGCTTCGTCACGATACAGCAGGAATTTTTTTTCAGGCGCCTGCCCGGCTCTTCTTTCTAAAAGCTCTGCCCAGGACAGGTCGCTTGAGTCTTTGTTGATTTTAGCCTTGATGTCCTGAAAAATTTTCCCATAACGGATTTGTTCTCCGATAATTTTGAAAATACCGGCCACAGCATTTTTAAGCAGCTTCAGTTGCTGGAGTTTCTGTTCCCTGGTCTGGCCGCCTCTGGTTTTTGGGGGTTCTGATGGATTCGGTTCCGGCGGTACTTCATATGTCGGCGGAAGATCATTTTTGGCATATTGTTTCGGATACCTTAAATCCCGGGTCTGGTTGATCCGCTGGAAAAACAGGCCCGGATTAAACGGCCGCTGGATGGATATCGCTTTTTCAGGGCATGGGATCAGGCAGCAGCCGCAGGCAATGCAGTTGGAAATTCCGGGCGCAATGGACATCAGCCGGGGAAGGCCGTTTCGCCAGGCGCCGGGACCGGTATCGGCAATGATGGATCGGGCCGGGCAGATAAATGAGCATATCCCGCATCGCTTGCATTTTTCATCATCAAAGTCGAGCTGGCCGGTGGTCATCTCTGCCGGGTTGTTGTAATCGGGAATCCGAGTCCACCGGGTTATATTAATTTTTTCCATAAATGAGGCCCTCCACAATCAGTCAATCTGGATAAGAATCACCAGTAAATTGAATTGGCGTTTAATCGAATGACTTTAACTAAAAAAAGGTTTCCTTTCAAATCCCTCTTTGAAAAGGAGGATTTAGGGGGATTTGAAAAAATATTCCATGAAATCCCCCCGACCCCCCTTTGCGAAAGGGGGACGTCATATCATATCATTCACTTGTCATTTGTAATTGAAAATTCATCATTCTTGTCTATTCTCCCTGTTTTTCAATTCGAGGCGCCTCCCCCATCCCGCCCTCGTACCACTCCACCAGTTGTACTTCCCTTGGAACCTGGCCGTCGGATGCCACTTTAGGCCATCCCAGGGCAATGCAGACATTGAGCTTGTAGGGATATTTGACGCCGAAAAACTTTTTCCACTTGGGGTCGTACATGAGCAGCTTGATCAGCCCGATCCAGCAGGTGGCCGCGCCCATGCTGTGGGCAGCCAGCACCATGTTCTGACCGCAGATGCCGATATCCATGGGAGGAGAAGAAACACCCCGCTGATCTTCCAGGATCAGGATGATGGCAGGGGCATGATGGAACACCGGGGCCCGTCCGGCGGCGATTTCATTGAGCAGCCCGAAGGGGACCGGATGGAGTTCATTGTGCAGAAGCCGGATGAAAAATTTGGAAACGGGTTTTAAGAAAACGCTGCGGAACCGGCTCCGGGTATAATCTAAAACAAACATCATGCGCCGGGCGATCTTTGCGGCATCGCTTTCCATGGCCTCCAAAATTTCCGGGCTCTTGATGACCGCAAACTTCCAGGGCTGCATGTTCCCCGCAGACGGCGCAAACCGGCCGGCCTCCAGAATCCGGCGGATCATGAAATCCGGCAATGGTTCTTTTTTAAACGCCCGGGTGCTGCGCCGCGAGAGGATGACTTCCTCAACGGGGGTCCACTCTCCAATGCAGTCGATTTTTTTTGCTGTGCTGGTTGTCATGGGAGACTCCTCATGAAAGAAAGATGTTTTTCAATATAAAAGCGATTAACTAAATCCCTCCTTTCGCAAAGGAGGGTTGGGAGGATTTT
>JALOPH010000286.1 GCA_025453995.1 Desulfobacterales bacterium | reverse complement strand
TTCATCAACGCCTTCATAGCGGCCGCAAATAAAAATAACGCCCGGCATCGCGGCGTATTCCTTAGCCACCATCTGTGTAAACCGTCTTCCCTGGGGAGACAAAAGCACAACCGGCGCTGCGGGGATTTTCTCTTTGGCTGCCTGGATGGCGCCTGCCAGAGGTTCGGGTTTCATGACCATGCCGGACCCGCCGCCATAGGGCGTGTCATCGGTGGTCCTGTGCCTCCCTTCTGCAAAATCCCTGATGTCGATGGCGACAACCCGGATGATGGCTTTTTCCATGGCCCTGCGGACGATGCCGTGGGCCAAAAAAGAGTCAAGCATTCCGGGAAAAATTGTTAAAATTCCGAAATCCATTGCGCTGTCGCCTTTTACAATCCTTCAGGCAACTCCACCGTCACGGTTTTTTGATCCAGATCAATGTGCCGGATAACGGACGCAATGGCAGGTATCAGCGTCTCCTTCCTCCCGTCTTTGACCACAAAGACATCATGGGCGCCGGTGGAAAAAATATTTTCAATTCTTCCGATAAATGTATGGTCTGCGTGAAAGACCTCCAGCCCGATCAAATCACACCAGTACCATGTGTCTTTATCAGGCGCCGGCAGCTCAGACCTTTTGATATATATTTCAGATCCGATCAGCAGCTCAGCCGCATTTCTTTCTGTAACGCCTTCAAAGGCGATACGATACCCTTTGGAATACGGCTCAAAATCTACAACCGTATGAATGACCGCCTCCCTGCCTGAACGATGCAGGAAAAGCCGCTTGCCCGGTTTAAAAAAGTCCGTTGATTCAGCAGAAGAATAAAGCTTCAGATACCCTTTGATTCCGTGAACCCCCACAATGGTTCCGATGTGAAGGTCACCGTCTTTTTCCATCGCTAATCTTCTACGATTTCCAAAACCGTCCGCTTTCTGATTTTTGCTGAAGCCGCGCTCAACAGCGTGCGCATTGCCCTGGCGGTTCTCCCCTGTTTACCGATCACCTTTCCCAAATCTTCTTTCGCCACTTTAAGCTCCAGCACCGAGGTTTGATCGCCTTCCACCTCGGTCACCTTGACTTCTTCAGGTTTGTCCACAAGAGCTTTTGCAATGTAAGTGATCAGTTCTTTCATGGTCCGTCTCCTTTACTGGCTGCTGAGAATTAAGGATTATGAGATCAACAAAAAAACTAAGCCGGATTTGAATGAAATCCTTCTTTCTTTAAAAGACTGTTCACGGTGTCCGTGGGGGTCGCCCCTGCGCCCAGCCAGTATTGAACCCTTTCTTTTTTCAGGGAAACCTGGGTGGGTTCCATCATCGGGTTATAGGTCCCGATGGTTTCGATGAATCTGCCGTCCCGCGGATATTGGCCGTCCGCCACAACAATCCGGTAAAATGGTTTCTTCTTCGCGCCGTATCTGGCCAATCTGATTCTTACTGCCATGTCTTATTTCTCTCCTTCAAAAAGGACAGGCCTTTTACATGCCCATCATTTGGCGGCCTAATCCTTTCATGAAACCGCCTTTGTTAATTTTTTTTATCATTTTTATGACTTGCGCATAGTTTTTCAGCAACTGATTAATATCCTGTACACTGGTTCCGCTTCCATTTGCAATCCTTTTTCTTCGGCTCCCGTTGATGATGGTATAGTCCCGACGCTCCTTGGGCGTCATGGAATTGATAATAGCCTCGATCCGGACCAATTCCCTTTCATCCACCTCAAACTGACTCAAGTGTTTGCTCTTGCTCACTCCGGGAATCATCTTGATCAAATCATTTAATGACCCCATCTTGCGCACCTGGGCCATCTGATCCCGGAAATCTTCCAGAGTGAATTCGTTTTTCCGGAGCTTCTTTTCCAGCGCCGCTGCCTTCTGTGCGTCCATGGCGCCCTGGGCTTTCTCGATGAAGGTGAGCATATCCCCCATCCCCAGAATCCGGGAGGCCATCCGGTCCGGGTAAAACGGCTCGATCTCGCTTAACTTTTCGCCTACGCCCACAAATTTGATGGGCTTTTGGGTTATGGCCTTGATGGAAAGCGCGGCCCCGCCCCTGGCGTCGCCGTCCATTTTGGTCAGAATCACGCCGCCGATGTCAAGAGCCTTGTCAAATGCCTGGGCGATATTGACCGCATCCTGGCCGGTCATGGCGTCGGCCACCAGCAGAATTTCAGACGGCTGAATCGCATTTTTAATATTGACCAGCTCGGCCATAAGGGTTTCATCCACATGAAGCCGGCCGGCGGTGTCGATGATCATTGTGTCGCACCCTGCCTGGCGCGCCGCTTCCCTTGCCTGACGGCAAATTTGGACCGGGTCCATATCCGTTCGAGAAGAAAAAACGGGAACCGACAACTGCCCCGCGAGTTTCTGAAGCTGATCAATGGCTGCCGGCCGATAGACATCCGCCGGGACCAGATAGGGTTTTTTCCCTTTTTTTCTAAGCAGAGTCGACAGCTTGCCCGCGGTTGTGGTCTTTCCAGACCCTTGCAGCCCCACTATCATAATGCAGGACGGGGAAGGGCCGGAGAGCTTCAAGTCCTCACTTTTGCTCCCCATCAGCTGGGTCAGCTCATCGTTGACAATTTTGATGACCTGCTGGGCAGGGGTCAGGCTGGTAAGCACCTCCTGGCCAATGGCCCTGGCCTTGACGCCGGCAATAAAGTCTTTGACGACCTTGTAATGGGCGTCTGCCTCAAGAAGGGCCATCCGCACATCCTTCAAGCCCTCCTCGATATTTTTTTCCGTGAGCTTGCCGTGCCCTTTGAGCTTTTTAAAAGCTGTATTGAGTTTGTCGCTTAAATTCTCAAACATATGATCCAAGCCAAAAAATTAAATTCTTGAAATTAATATTATCAGGGTGATATGTCAAGTAAATTATCTGTTAGAATATCTGCTAATAACCCTTAAAATCATTAGATATTTCTGCACGATCCATCTCTGCGTGTTTTGTCGTATAAAAACCGGACCCATTGAATTGAATATTAATCCAAATAGTCAAAAACCGGATATCAAAAATCTGGATAAGAAACAACTTCTTGATTGGTGCCGGAATAACGACCTCCCACCGTACCGGGCCGGTCAGATTATGCGATGGATTTATACACGGGGCGCAGAGTCCTTTGATGAAATGACAGACATCTCAAAGAAAATCAGAGGATTGATATCTTCCGAGTTTATCCTGGCCTTGCTTCATCCGGAAGCGCTTGAAACCTCGTCAGACGGTTCCAAAAAATATCTCTTTCGCCTTGATGACGGAAACGCCGTTGAAAGCGTTTTAATTCCTGAAAAGGGCCACTATACGCTGTGCATTTCCACCCAGGTGGGATGCGCCATGGGATGCCGGTTCTGCATGACCGCCCGATCCGGCCTGATCCGTAATCTTACCCAGGGGGAGATTCTCGGCCAGATTTTAGGCGTCCGGAAGGATATCCCCGATCAAAAGCGGCTGAGCAACCTGGTGCTCATGGGCATGGGCGAACCATTGGCCAACTATGATCAGGTTATCGGCGCCATCGGCATTATTACCGATAATGATGACGGACTTCAGTTTTCCACCCGCCGGGTGACGCTCTCCTCCGCCGGCCTGATCCCGAAACTCGAATCTCTCGGAAAAGCCACCAAAATCAGACTGGCGGTCTCTTTAAACGCCGCGGATGACGAAACCCGTGATTTTCTGATGCCCATTAATCAAAAATACCCGCTCAAAGACCTGATCGCCGCCTGCGCCCGCTATCCCCTGGCACCCAGAGATAAAATTACCTTTGAATATATTCTGATAAAAGGAATCAATGACTCAGTCAAAGATGCCGAGCGGCTGGC
>JALOPH010000101.1 GCA_025453995.1 Desulfobacterales bacterium | reverse complement strand
ATTAGTAAATAAAGAGTCAAGATGTTTTTATGCGATAAAATATATAATATGTTTTAATATCAATTAGTAATAGTATTTTCGTAATAATATATTTGTTTTTTACCCATCCACCCCACATCTTGTATTCTGTAAGGGTTTTTATTTTTAGGTTAAAATTCAGTTGCCGCAGGGGAGGATGAATAAACTCTGGATGTTCACCCTTCTCATACAGAATATTTATCTATTTACCCGACGCATGAATCAACTTACCCCTTTAGCGAATATGGGAGACACAACACAATCCCTTCCTTGAATATCAAGTCACAACAGGCATTTTGATGAGTATTAGGGAGAAAAGCGGCTTCCCATAAATACTACATTCAATCAATGCCAGTAAAAAAACGCAATGCAGAGATAGGCAGGATAAAAACAGCTAATACAGGTCCTCTGACAGCAGGATGGCTTCGGCGATCTGGCGCATGGATTTGCGCGAATCCATGCTTCGCTTTTGAATCCAGCGAAACGCCTCATCGGATTTGATGTTCATGCGGCGCATGAGGATTTCCTTGCTGCGCTCGATGAGTTTGCGGGTTTCCAGCTCTTCCTGTATGACTTTGGTCTTCACCAGGAGTTCGGAATTGAAAATGGCCACCGCCGACTGGTTGGCCACCGTTGTGATCAGATTAACTTCAGTTTCGGTAAAATCATGATAATCCGAAGTAAAGCAATTCAACACCCCGATGACCTTTTCATCCCGGACCTGGAGGGGGATGCTGGCCATGGATTTGAGCCCGAGTTTTTTGGCCATCTCCTTTTCTTTAAACCTCGGTTCTTTCAAAACATCACGGACAATCAGGGGATGATTGGCAGCAACCACATACCCAACGACTCCCTCGTTGATATTCAGCACCCTGTCTTTGACGTAGTCCTTGTCAATAGCCTGGGTGGCTTTGAGATGGATTCTGCCGTCATTTTCATCAACAATCCATAGAGAACAAATCTCAACCCCGGTAACCTTGGCGGTCACCATCACGATCAGTTTTAAAATTTCCTCCAAGTACAAATCAGAATTGATGGCCTGGCTGATATCCATCAATGCCTTGATGTATTTATCCATACTTTCAGAATGCTTGTCTTCCATCCCAATTAATGCCTTCATAAAAGCGGATGGCATTGTTTAGAGTGATTGTTTGACGTGGTCGTATACCTTCTGATTTGTGCATACTTCATAAAAATTCTTTTCAGTTTGCCGGATGGGCGTCAAGCTGGCCAGAGAAACTTCAGGGATGCTCGACGCGCGAATCACCAACCGCTGGTAATTTCCCGCCACTGTGGGGAATGTGCCGGTGTAAAGAGTCATCGGAACCGGGTGTATGTCCGGGAGATGGGTGTCAATGCATTTTAAATGAATTTCCCTGTTTAATTTCTCAAATCCATCGGGCGCAAGCTCTATGCCGTTGACGTTGTATCTGAGAAACGCAAAATCCGATAACATGGCCGCGTTTGAATCAAGCGCCGGCTGGAAAACATATACATTAAAGGGGAGATTGGCGCCGGACAACCTTTCCCGGAGGGCTTTATTGCACCCCGAAAGTTGATCCGCCACATTGATTGCCGGAGAGATCATAATCTGATTTGATCCGTCGTAGAAAAACGTCGGCGCCGCATCGTTGTATCCGATACCGACGCCGATATCAAGGCTTGGCAGACCGTTCTTTTGATTGATTGAATTGTATTTTTTGACTATATTTAAAATATTGATGGCCAAACCGCAGGCCCTGGCCATGCCATACCATCTGCCGGGCGCCCCTTCATGCTCGAAAATCGCAAGGATGATGGCGTCTCCTTCAATAAAGACTTTTGTTGCGCCATAGAGTGATAAAATCTTGCTGATGGGATCGAAAAAATTGAGGCTGAAATTGGAAGCGGGATTTAAATGTTGAGACTTCATCTGATTGATGATGACCGAGGAACCCCGGATATCCGCCTTTACAACAACATGGTTGATAATGGCTTTTTTATCGACGGTTTCTTCATGGGAAAGGACAAATTCATAGAGCGTATGATTTTCACGGGAAAGCTTGATGATTTTTTCATCGGTGGTCAGATTAATGCAGTCTCCGGCGTCCTTTATCAGGTTGAAATTGCATAAATCCCTGTGATACCGGACAAAATCCTTCAGAAAACGGATCAGCAGAATTTTCTGAATCCGCTTCGGCGTTGACTTGATATCGATGATGGCTCTGTTGAGTGACCGTAAAGGGAATGCCCTGCCGTAATATTTTTTGAACCGTTTTAACTTTTGAACGGTGTTTTTTCTTGATTTGGGCACTACCAGATACTGGAGGCACTCCTGGGGAGAAAGCGGAGGGGAGTAATTGGAAAAGACCAGCTGCATTTTATAGGCAGCCACAATCCCGTCGATCATTTTTTCCTGGGTAATGCGCTTGAAAAATGAATTAAGCAGATTCTCCTGGCGTTTTGAGGCTTTTTTGATATTCAACAGTTCCTGTTTATCACTTTTTTGCGCTTTCAACTTGCTGTATGTTTCCAGGGATTGAAAACTGTTAAAAAGTATATCCATATTATCAATACATTTAATCAATCCGTCGATCTGGGGTATTGCGGATGACATATAACTCTTCAGTTGAATCGAATGGGCTTTGTCTTGAGACAAATCCATCGGGGGCACGCCATATTCATGGCCTTCAGCCGCCTCGCCGGCCAACTGGTTTAAAAACGACGCGAGGATATTGATCAGGGCATTGTAATTGACGGGGTCTTCCACCCGATGTCCGAGCAGCACATAGTTTTCAATCAGGAAAAAACCGTCGGGTTTCATGGTGGATTGAAGGATGGGATTTGAAAAGAGCTCTTCCGGAAGGATAGCGTCTGTACCAAAATTAGACGCCCTCAGTTCTCTTAACGCGTTTTGAGCATCAATAAAATACTGGAAAATTTCAGTGCCGACATTGCGTAGTATATTGTTTTTCCGATGGACGATCGAGGCGACCTCTTCCCTGGCTTTCTGGGTTTCCTCTATTTTTTCTGAAATCTCATGCTTCCGGATAATGGTTTTAAAGTGCTTGATCACCCCTTCGTATTGCAACTGGATGTTTTCGGACAGCATCTTAACCAATGCCGTCTGGGCCAAAAAATCGATTTGTATTTCCCGCATGGATTTTGCCTGATGAACGGCATGGGTCAGCAAATCGATACACTGACGCTTGAACTCATCAATCTCCCTGGCCCAGTTAAAGTCGGGGCTGACGATAAACTGCCCTGATGCTTCTGAATGTTTGATGATCAGTTCGAATATGAATGTTTCTGCTGTTTTTTGAAATTCCGGGCTGAGGTGGACGTCATAGCGGACATTGTCCACTCCCAAATTCAAACGGTTAAACGGCAGATCGACGTTGTAGGTTTTTAAGGGCAAGTCTTTGAGATTCGGATATTGGTTTGAAAATCTCAGCATGCTTCAGCCATGATTTTAATATGAATGATCCTTGGAGGGGAAGACACCGTCCACAACCTCCCGGACGTATGCGCGGATGCCATCGGAGGCGATATCTTTCAATCGGACATATTGCTTGACAAATCTCGGCAACTGCCGATCGTGAATTCCCAAAAGGTCATGAAGCACCAAAATCTGGCCGTCGCAACCGGGCCCTGCGCCGATGCCGATGGTGGGGATGGAAACGCTTTTTGTGATTTTGGCTGAGATGCCGGCTGGCATTCCTTCCATCACAACAGAAAAAGCGCCGGCTGCCTCAACCGCCTGTGCGTCTGCCAGTAGGCGCTCCTCATCGCGCTGGACACGGTATCCGCCCATCTGGTGCACGGACTGGGGAAGAAGGCCGATATGGGCCTGAACCGGAATACCGATTTCACAAAGCGCTTTGATGACATGGCAGACCGATGCCCCTCCCTCCAGCTTGACAGCGGCAGCGCCGGATTCTTTTAAAAAACGGCCGGCATTGGCAATAGCATCTGGAATAGAGGTCTGATAGGATAAAAACGGCATATCCGCGATCACCAGGGCGTGACGGGCGGCCCTGGCCACCATACGCGTATGGTATATCATTTCATCCATGGTCACGCTCAACGTATTGATGCCGCCCTGGACCACCATGCCCAAGGAATCCCCCACGAGAAGAATGTGAACGCCGCTCTCATCGGCGATTTTTGCAAAAGGGTAGTCATAGGCCGTGATCGCCGCGATCTTTTCCCCTTTTTGCTTCATTTCATTGAGCGTTCGGATGGTCACCTGAACTGTCATGAATCACCGTTTCCATTACATATGCCACCGCCGGGATGTTGCAGAAACATAAATATTGACTCAAATGGTAGTTTTAAATATTAATTTCAGATTGTATTGAATTTATCACAGTGGAAACAGCAACATCCACATGAGCGGCAGTATAATAAAATTGTATTTGCATTGCAATCAGTAAAATAAAAACGGGTTTGCACGACTTATGATTCAACTTGTCAGAGGGTTTAAAGACATTCTGCCGGATGAAATTGGCGCCTGGAACCGGATTGAAAAAACGACCGCCGACCTTTTGGCATCATTCGGATTCAGTGAAATCCGTCTGCCGATACTTGAAAAGACGGAACTTTTCCGCCGCAGCATCGGGGAGATGACAGATATCGTTGAAAAGGAAATGTATACTTTCCCCGGCAGCCGGGATGAAATGCTCACGTTGCGGCCGGAAGCCACGGCTTCAGTGGCGCGCGCTTATATTCAGCAGCGCCTGTATGCGGTTGATCCGATTCAGAAGCTCTATACCATCGGTCCGATGTTTCGCAAAGAGCGCCCGCAAAAAGGCCGCTACCGGCAATTTTATCAGATCAACGCGGAAGTCTTCGGCATTGAATCGCCTCTGGTGGATGCCCAATTGATTGTCATGCTCTGGTCCCTGTTTAAAAGGCTGGAGATTTTCAATCTGTCCGTTCATATCAATTCTCTGGGCTGCCCGGCCTGCCGCCCTGAATTTAAAAATTTGCTCTCTGGTAATTTGTCATCCCGCGGCGAACTTCTTTGCGCTGATTGTCAGCGGCGAAGGGAAAAGAACCCGCTCCGGGTCTTGGACTGCAAGGTCCCCTCATGCCAGGATGCCATTGCGGGAGCGCCGGTCATGTCGGATTTTCTCTGCCAAGCGTGCGCCCGGCATTTTGACTCCGTGAAACGCGCGTTGAACCAGCAGGAGATTCCATATATTATCAATCATCGGCTGGTGAGGGGCCTGGATTATTATTGCCGCACAGCGTTTGAAATTCAGACCACCCAACTGGGGACGCAAAACGCCGTGGCCGGCGGCGGCCGTTATGACGGGCTCGTTGAGGCCCTTGGCGGCCCCTCGATGCCTGCTGTCGGCTTTGCCGTCGGCATTGATCGTCTTGTGGACATTTTACTCCAGCGCGGGCCGCAGCCCGGATCAGTTCCTGATGTTTTTATCGCGCCGCTGGGTGATGAAGCGATCCGGAGATCCTTTGAATGGTCGTGCGCCCTCTCGCTGGCAGACATTAAAACCGAAGCTGATTTTTCCGGAAAAAGTTTAAAAGCCCTGATGAAACGCGCGGACCGGGTTGGCGCGGACTTTGTTCTGATCGCCGGCGATCAGGAACTACAAAACGGCTCGGTGGTGGTGCGGAATATGAAAACGAAGGAACAGACAAGTGTTCCAATAGATAAAATAGCAAGACAAATTAAGGAATTGATAACGAAAAAGATCAGGAATCCAGAAGCCAGTAGCCAGAAGTCAGAATAAATGATTGATACTGAAATGCAGCCGTCTTGGTGGCTGTGTCTTAATTGCTGTTTTGTCATTGCGAGCGACTTAAAAGCGCGAAGCAACCTCATTGCAGTCAAGCTGAATTCTTTGTTTATTCTGGATTCTGAATTCTGACTCCTGGCTTCTCAATTCTATTTAAAGGAGATTATTACGTGACTGAACCATTGGAAAATATGCGCCGCACCCATTATTGCGGGGAACTTGGCGCCGGGCAGGTCGGACAGGAAGTGGTGCTGATGGGATGGGTTCAGCGCCGTCGGGATCATGGCGGCGTCATATTCGTGGATTTAAGGGACCGCGACGGCATCACCCAGGTGGTGTTTAATCCGGACTACAACGTCCAGACCCATGCCAAGGCCGAAACCATTCGAAGCGAATTCGTGCTGGGCGTCAAGGGCAAAGTTGAAAAACGCCCCGAAGGAATGGCCAACCCGGATCTGAAAACCGGCGAGATCGAAGTGATGGCGTCTGAGCTAAAAATTTTAAACCGTGCCCAGACCCCGCCCTTTATGATCGAAGAGCATGTGGATGTGACGGAAAACATCCGGCTTACCCACCGGCATATTGACCTGCGCCGGCCGGGGTTGCAGAAAAACATCATCACCCGCCACAAAGCCGCTTCCGCCATCCGCAATTACTTAAACAGCAGCGGGTTTTTAGATATTGAAACCCCGTTCTTAACCAAAAGCACGCCCGAAGGCGCCCGGGATTACCTGGTCCCCAGCCGGGTGAATCCGGGCATGTTTTACGCCCTTCCCCAGTCACCCCAGCTTTTCAAGCAGCTTCTGATGATTTCAGGATTTGACCGGTATTATCAGATCGTCCGATGCTTCCGGGATGAGGACTTGCGCGCGGACCGCCAGCCGGAATTCACTCAAGTCGATTTGGAGATGTCGTTTATCGGCGAGGAAGATATTATGGCAATCTCCGAAGGTCTGGTGTCCGCGGTCTTTCGTGATGTGCTCAACGTCTCCCTGAAAACGCCCTTCCAGCGCATGACCTATGCCACGGCCATGGAAAAATATGGTCTGGACAAGCCCGACCTGCGTTTCGGTTTGGAACTTTTCGACATTTCAGACATCGTATCCGGCTCGGGATTCAAGGTCTTTGCCGATGTGGTGAAAAAAGGGGGCATTGTCAAGGCTCTTAACGCCAAGGGATGCGAAACCTTCACCCGAAAAGAGATCGACGACCTGACGCAATTCGTCACCGTATATCGCGCCAAGGGCCTGGCCTGGATTAAGGTAAGGGAAAATGAATGGCAGTCGCCGATCACGAAATTTTTCAGTGAATCTGAAAAGCAGCAGATGGCTGAACGCCTTGACATGAAGCCAGGCGACCTGGTGTTTTTTGTGGCAGATCAGTCCAAAATCGTCAATGAATCCCTGGGGCATCTGAGAAACCACCTGGGCAAAAAACTGGGCTTGATTGATGAAAACCGGTTTGAATTCCTCTGGGTCACGCATTTCCCGCTCCTGGAATATGACGAGACCGAAAAGCGCTATCAGGCGCTGCACCATCCGTTCACAGCGCCCATGGAGAGCGATTATGACAAGCTCGCTTCCGATCCTCTGTCGGTGAATTCAAGGGCTTATGACCTGGTCTTAAACGGCTCTGAAATCGGCGGCGGCAGCATCCGTATCCACCAGAAGGATCTTCAGGTGAGGGTGCTGGAAGCCCTGGGACTTCAAAAAGAGGAATATGAAGAAAAATTCGGATTCCTGCTGTCAGCTTTAGATTCCGGCGCGCCGCCCCACGGCGGACTGGCGTTCGGGTTTGACCGGCTCATGACGATCCTTTGCGGCGGAAGCTCCATCCGGGAGGTGATCCCGTTCCCGAAAACCCAGAAAGGCGCCTGCCTGCTCACCAACGCGCCCAATGCCGTCAGCCGGTCCCAGCTCAAGGAATTGTCGCTGAAAATCGATCTCGAATAAATTTTTAGGGCGAATCGGTATTCGCCCTAAAAATTTATATTATCAACACATGGGGGGGGGAATAAGGCATGACAAAAATCGTAGCGCAGAAACTCAAAAACCTTGAGGCCCAAGGCGTCAAGGAAGTCAAGCTTGCCTTGACCGACATGGACGGCGTGCTCCGGGGAAAGTACCTGGCCTTAAACAAATTCAAGTCCGTGGCGAAATCTTTCGGCGGTTTCTGCGATTGCGTTCTGGGATGGGACTGCAATGACCAGCTCTACGACAACACCTCCTTTACCGGCTGGCACACGGCTTATCCGGACGCCCGGTACAGGGTCGATCTCGACACTGAACGCCGGATTCCCGGCGAAGAGCATATCCCGTTTTTCCTTTGCGAATTTGCGGGAAATGATGGTAATGACCTGCATCCTGTCTGCCCTCGGTCCATCCTGCGCCGGGTGCTCAAACGCGCTGAGGACATAGGGCTCGGTTTCACCTACGCCTTTGAATATGAATTTTTTGTCTTTCGGGAAACTCCCCACAGCATTCGGGAAAAGAATTACCGGGATTTAACCCCCCTTTCTCCGGGCATGTTCGGATATTCGGTTTTGAGAAACACCTGGCTGTCGGACCTCTTTAATGAATTCATGGAGTTCTTCCGGAAATCAAACATCGAGATTGAAGGCCTTCACTGCGAAACGGGCCCCGGCGTGTGGGAAGCCGCGATAATGCATGATCAGGGACTTGCGGGCGCAGACAAGGCCAATCTGTTCAAGACATTTTCAAAAACCTTTTTTTTGAAAAAAGAAATGATGGCCACCTTCATGGCCAAATGGTCCATGAACTACCCCGGCCTGGGCGGTCATATTCACCATTCCCTTTATGAACTGAAAACCGGCCGGCCGTGCTTTTATGACCCCAAGGCGCCATCCGGCATGAGCGAGATCATGCGCCAATTCATCGCCGGTCAGTTGAAATACATGAAACCCTTTCTGGCCATGTCCGCGCCGACCGTCAACAGTTATACGCGCCTGACCAAAGGCGCTTGGGCGCCAAACTCCGCCACCTGGGGGATCGACAATCGCACCACGGCCATCCGGGCAATCTGCGGGGATGAAAAATCCCAGCGCGTTGAATTCCGCGTCAGCGCAGCAGACGGGAACCCCTACCTGGTGGCCGCCGCGGTCTTAGGAGCTGGATTGAAAGGCATCGAGGAAAAGCTTGCTTTAGGAGACCCTGTCAAGGGCAACGCGTATGAAATCCAGGAACGCCTGCAGGACAAATTTCAGCTTCCGAAAAATTTGAGAGATGCAACCCGGATCTTTGTCAAGTCCAAGGAGGCCAGAGATATTTTCGGCGATGCTTTTGTGGATCATTTTGCGCAGACCCGCGAATGGGAAGTGCGGGAATACGAACGCCATGTGACGGATTGGCAGATGCAACGATATTTCGAAATTATTTAATTTTTTTCGGAGAAAAAAATTATTATGAACCAGTATAATTATCCAACGACCATTCTTTGCGGCCAGGGGGCTTTGGCCGAATTCATTGTACGGCTAAAGTCAAAATGCCACAAGAAGATGTTGATTGTCACGGACCAGACCTTGGTCGCGTGCGGCCTTTTAGATCCTCTCGCCCGGCTGCTGACGGATCATGGAATATCCTTTGATTTGTTTTCAGAGGTGCACCCGAATCCTGTTGAAAAAGATATTGAAAAAGGCGCTGCCGCGTTTACGGAAAAAGGATGTGACAGCATCATCGCCATTGGCGGCGGAAGCCCTATGGATGCGGCCAAAGCCATTAAAATACTTACATCCCATCCCCTGCCGCTGGAACAGTATGATGACGCCCTTGGCGGGTTTGAAAAAATCATAAATCCCATGCCCGCTCTTTATGCCATTCCCACCACAGCGGGTACGGGCAGCGAGGTGGGCCGTTCTGCGGTCATCATCTCCCGGAAAACAGGCAAAAAGTCGATCTTTTTCCATCCCGGGCTCTTGCCGGATATGGCCGTTCTGGAACCGAAGCTCACGGAAGGGCTGCCGCCCCATATCACGGCCGCCACAGGCATGGACGCATTCGTTCATTGCATGGAAGCTTATTTTTCTCCAGGGTTTCACCCCATTGCCGATGGCATCGCGTTGCAGGGAATGGAACTGGTTTTGGACTGGCTGCCGGAAGCAGTCAAAAACGGTCGCAATTTGGACGCACGGGAACGCATGCTCATTGCAGCATCCATGGGCGCGGCAGCATTTCAAAAAGGTCTGGGGATGATCCATTCCCTGGCGCACCCGCTTTCATCCCGGCATGGGCTTCATCACGGCCTGGCCAATGCCCTGCTGCTCCCGGCCGGCGCAGCCTTTCTCGAAAAGGCGGCGTTGAACCAGGATCAGTCAGCCCGGATCAGCCGCGTCTGGTCCTTATTTGAAAAGCGTCAAGCTCCCTCAGACTCCCTTGCCCGTCATTGCAATAATTTTATCATGGAGTTGGGGATTCAACCCGGACTTGCCAAACAGGGTGTAAGCCTTGCAGATTTGAACGCTCTTGCCGATGAAGCCTTTCAAGACCCTTGCCACCAGTCCAACATGGTTCCGGTGACCAGAGACGCCCTGCTTTCTGCATATAAGGCGGCCATGTGAAGATCGGACTGCTGCAATGCGATCATGTGGCGCCGGAATTAGCGCCCGAATTCGGGGATCAACCGGTTTTCTTCCAAAACCTTTTTGCCAAACACGCGCCGGGAATCAACTTTGATATTTTTGATGTTCAGAACGAATGCTATCCAGAAGATCCTGAAGCATACGACGGGTTCATCGGTACGGGCGCGAAATACTCCGTTACCGAGGACATGCCCTGGGTTAAACGGTTTGAAGCCTATGTTTGTTATTTGTATCAGCGAAAATTGAAATTTATCGGCATCTGTTTCGGCCATCAGATGATTGCCCAGGCGCTGGGTGGAAAATGCAACGTATCCGAAAAAGGATGGGGAATCGGGGTCCGGAAAATCCATATTCATAAAAAAAAATGCTGGATGAATCCGGAAGCAGGCTATATCAGACTATTATACAGCCACATGGACCAAATCGCCGTATTGCCGCCAAACGCAGAGGTGATCGCCGGAAATGATCACTGCCCCTATGCCATGATCACCGTGGGCGATCATTTTATGGGGATTCAGGCCCATCCGGAATTTACGCCCGCCTACCTGGACCTGCTGATGCAGTCGCGGATTGATCGAATCGGCGCCCGTAAGGTGGAAGAAGCTTTAAGGACATTGGCTGAGCCGACCGATGAAAACACAGTGGCACAATGGATGGCGAATTTTCTCCTGAAAGGTCAATGATTAACCATAAATCAGGAAAAACTATCGCCCGGAATGCATCATGCGGCAGGGGAGTTAAGAAATTTTTTTTGCCTTATCATCCGGCAAGTTTATCCTTGACAATCCGATAATTTGAAATTATGAACTAAACCTCTATATGCCCTATTCCCCAGTAGCTCAGTCGGCAGAGCAGGTGGCTGTTAACCACCGTGTCCGCGGTTCGAGTCCGTGCTGGGGAGCCAATACATAATCCGGCGAAAGCCGATAAGATATAAAAACCCCCGGAAAACAAGGCGTTTCCGGGGGTTTTTTGTTTTTTATTGTCCAACAAAATCCACTTGCATCCGGGCGTCTCTGGGGGTATATTTGGGGGTATTGAG
>JALOPH010000100.1 GCA_025453995.1 Desulfobacterales bacterium | reverse complement strand
TCCATTATCCATGCCTTAAACAATGCCGGGCGGGGGGTGATTGTCACCGCGACCCCTCTGGTGGCGTGCACGGCCATCTGGTATATCTTTTCCTCTCTGAGATTCCAGGCGGAAATGGCCATCCTCATCGCCATCTGGATGGGCGTGTCTGCGCTGTCCGCGCTTTTGGTCATGCCGGCCACCATTGCCGTCATGAAGCCCAGGTTCGTGGTGCAGGGCGCTGAGAGCTGCATGGTGCATCCGGAAATCGTGGCTGAAGGAAAAGCGGCGTAGATGAAAAGACAATTTACATTTCAATGCAAAATGATGACAATTGTGTTTGAAATCCCCCTAAATCCCCCTTTTTGAAAGGGGGACTTTGCCCCTCTTGGGCAAAGAGGAGTTGGGAGAGATTTTATCAGCGATCTTTATAATTAACCAAAAATCCGGAGGTTGAGCAATGGCCAAGAAAATTAGCAAACTGTTTGAACCGATCAAAATACGCAACGTGACATTGAAAAACCGCATCGTCAAGACTTCCCAGTGGTTTATATACCCTGAAGCCGAAGGTTTTATCGGCGAGCGCATCAAGAAATTCTACGAAGCCATCGCCAAGGGCGGCGTCGGGCTGGTGATTGTGGAGGAGAGCGTCTGCGAATATCCCCAGGGCGCGAGCAATATCCCCCATATCCGTTTGGATGACGACAAGTTCATCCCGGGGCTGAAGGAACTGGCGGCCTCCATTCATAAGTATGATGTGCCGGCCTTTGTCCAGATCACCCATGCGGGACCCGCCCATTATCCGTTTGACGGCCAGCAGCCCATGGCGCCGTCTTCCATCGACCCGCCGTCGGAGCCCTCCCTGGCCGTTGCCAGGGAAATGACCAGGGATGAAATTCTCCGGGTGATTGAAAGCTATTCCCAGGCGGCCCTGCGGGTAAAGAAAGCGGGATTTGACGGGTGCGAGGTTCATCTGGCCCATTACGCATTGGGAAACGCCTTCCTGTCGAGGTATCAGAACAAACGCCAGGATGAATTCGGCTGCCAGAGTCTGGAGAACCGGGCGCGTTTCGGGGTCAGCATCTTAAAACGCACCCGTGAGCTAGTGGGGGATGATTTTGTCATGGGCGTGCGCATGTCGGCGGTTGAGCTTGGAACGCCGCTGGGCACCACCAACGAGGAAGCCATTGAATTCGCCAAGATGTTTGAAAAAGCCGGGGCGGATTACATCCAGTCCAGCGGCTATGGATACAATCAATATTATGTGTGCTGGGCGCCGGATCAGATGGTGTATCCCGAGGCTCCCAAGGAACTGAAGAATTTTGTAAAGCGGATTCCCGAAGGCGCGCTCATCGAATATGCGGAAAACATCAAGAAAGCCATCTCCATTCCGGTGTCCGGCGTGGGGCGGCTGGATTATGAAAACGGCGAAAAAGCCATCAAGCAGGGCCGCATCGACATGATCTGGCTGGGCCGGCGGCTCATGGTGGACCCGGCGTATCCGGTAAAAGTGAAGGAGGGCCGGTTTGACGACATCCGGCCGTGTATCGGGTGCATGAACTGTCTGTCCCATCTGCTCTTAAACGACCCCATCAAATGCCGCTGGAACGGGTTTATGGGCAGGGAGCATGAGCTGGGGTGCGACGGAATTGATTTCCCGAAAACTGCCAAGAAAAAGAAGGTGATGGTGGTGGGCGCAGGTCCCGGCGGCATGGAAACGGCCAGGGTGGCCGCGTTGCGCGGCCATGAGGTGCACCTGTATGAAAAGGAAAAAAATCTCGGCGGGCTTCTGCCGTTGGCCACCTTTATCAAGGGGACGGAGTTCGACGACCTGTCCCCGGCATTAAAATGGTATGAGGGGCAGCTTAAAAAAATATCCAACATTAAGATCAACCTGGGTGTTGAGGTCAACGCGGCGGTGGTGGACAAGCTCAAGCCGGACGTGGTGATCCTCTCCCCCGGCAGCACCTATGAACTGCCTAAAATCCCCGGCATTGACAGCAAAATTGTGGTGACCACCCATCAGCTCAAGGAAAAGGCTCAGACCTACCTGAAATACATCGGCAGCGGCGCCATGTCCAAGCTCAGCAAGATCTATCTTCCCATCGGCGATCATGTGGCCATTGTGGGCGGAGACCTCAAGGGCCTGGAAGCCGCTGAATTCCTGGTCAAGCGCCGCAAGAAGGTCACGGTGCTGGAGGAAAGCGACCAGTTGGGAGAGGGGATGAACGTGTGGATTCAATACAAGTTCATTCCCTGGATGATGTCCAACCCCAATATCACCGTTCACAAAGGGGTCACATACGATAAGATCCATGACAAAGGCATCACCGTCACTACGGCCGAAGGGAAAAAACTCGATATTGCTGCGGACACGGTCATGATCATCGAAAAAGACAGGAAAAATTATCACCTCTATGATGCGTTGAAGGGCAAAGTTCCTGAAATCCACATCATCGGTGACGCCAGGGAGGATAAAAACGCGTGGCTGGAAGGGACCATCCATGATGCCGTAACCGTCGGCATGAAAATATAGTTGTTAAGACATTGCCGACTCGCACATGAAAACGCACGGAAGCGGCCGATAATGCAAATCCCAAGCGTGCGATTTGGCATAGGAAAGCAGGTTCCCCTCCTGCTTTTGGGAGTCTCCCACCATTCCCTGCCCAGGTTGGCGGGAGACTCCTTCTTTAAAGTGGATTTATGTCTGGAAATATGCGATTCCCTTTTTGTAGGGACGGGGTTTATCCCCGCCCGTTTCAGGCGTGCGTCAAGTGCAGCCCTACAAAGCGCGATCGTTTAGGTGATGAATTTAAGTTGAATATGATTCTTGGGTGAAGGAGGAATGATGAAAATTCTTGTGGCATATAATGTGGCGGAAGGCGACAAAGATGCTCTTGTGCTGGGCTTGCAGCAGGCCAAGGCGTTAAAAGCCGAAGTGATCGTCATGGCGTCTTTGATGGTCAGCGAAAAGGGATATTCATTTGATTCGCGCGCAAAGGAAGACGCGCTGCAGAAACTGTCTGAGGCGAAAAAGTTTTATGATGAGGCCGGCATTTCATGCAGCACGGAACTGATGGTCCGGGGAAAAGACCCGGGGGAAGATATTGTTGAGTTTGCAAAAGAGAAGAAAGTGGATTTGATCATTGTGGGCGTAAGGATACGGTCCAGGGTGGGCAAAATGCTGCTGGGTTCCACGGCCCAGTATGTCATTTTAAAAGCGCATTGCCCGGTGCTTACCTATAAAGATTTGTCAGGCAAAAAATAGGCTGAAATATTTCTGATATTGACTGGGGGCAGCCATGAACCGGGCATCAGGAAGTCTAACACGCAAGGGCTTCATGGACTTGCTGAACGATGAGGTTATCCGTAAAGGCTTGTGCACGGTATGCGGGGCATGCGCCGGCGTCTGCCCCAGAGGCGCCCTGCGGATCAACGACCTCATCCCTGAGCTGACCGGAGAATGTGATGGATGCGGTACCTGCTATGAATCGTGTCCGGGAAAAAATATTCACCTGGACAGACTCGAGGCCCGGATATTCGGCCGCTCCCGGCAGGCCCATGAAAAAAGGATCGGCATTCACGCGGGCTGTTTTGCCGCCCATTCTGCGGAATCCTTTATTCGGAAAAACGCCACCTCCGGCGGGGTCATTACAGCGCTGTTGGCGTATGCTTTTGACAGGGGGTTGATTGACGGGGCTCTGATCACCGGCATGGATCCCCTGAATCCGCTTTCCCCTGTGCCGATGCTGGCAGCAGGAAGAAAAGACCTGATCGCCGGCCAGAAATCAAAATACATGCTGGTGTCCGGCGGGCTTCTTTCAATCCTGAAAGAGATCGTCGTTGATAAGGGTTTCAAAAACATCGCTGTCGTGGGCAGCGCCTGTCATATTCACGCCATTCGCAAAATTCAGCACAGCGATTCAAAATTTTTGCGGGTTTCGATCGGCGCAAAAATAAAATATGCGATCGGACTTTTTTGTGCATTTAATTTTTTCCCGGAAGGAACCCATGCCATTATCCAGGCATTGGGCCTCAAGCCCGAAGAACTTGAATCCATCGACTGGCGCGATACTTCAGAAACGCCGTTTCCGGGGAAATTCTGCGCGAGAACCAAAAGCGGGGAAAAACGATGCATGGATCTGCTCCAGGAATATATTATTTTAGGCGGAATTTTTGACCATCCCCGGTGCAGGCTCTGCTATGACTGGGCCAATGAACTGGCCGACATTTCCAGCGGGGATGAAGTGGATGAAATGGGGTTTCACCGGCAGGGTTCCAAGCGATCCCATACGGTGGTCCGGACGGCGGCCGGCCGGACGCTGTTTGAAGGGGCTGCATCCGGCGGATATCTGGAGTCTGAAAAGATTTCCGAGGATCACATTTCGCGCAATCTTGGTTTTGTGATAAAAAAAATCGGCAATATCCCCCGCATCGAAGAACGCCGAAAACTCGGCCTGCCATTGCCCGAATACGGGAATTACCCTTTTTATTGAAGGATTGAGGAGCTGCAAATGCATCCAAATGATTCAAAGGCGCTTGTGCCCCGGATTCATCCCTCCGTGTTTATCGCCGAAGGCGCCCGCATATATGGCGATGTGGAAATCAAGAAAGGAGCCAGCGTCTGGTTTAACGCCGTGATCCGGGGGGATGAGGGGAGCGTGACCATCGGCGAAAACACCAATATCCAGGACAATGTGGTGGTGCACAGCGATGCCGGCGCCATTGTGGTCATCGGGGACAGCGTGACGGTGGGTCACTCGGCCGTGGTCAGGGGGGCGCGCATCGGCGATCATGTCTCCATCGGGATGAACGCCACCATCATGTCTTATGCTGAACTTGGGGATTACAGTGTGGTGGGCGCCAACACGTTCGTGGGGTATCACAAGAAATTTCCTGAAAAATCGCTGATTACCGGGGTGCCGGGCAAATTGATCCGGCAGCTTGAAGGGGACATGCTCAATACAAGCCAGATCGCAGTTGATATTTATATGGACCTGGTGAAACAATATACATCGGGCAGGATTTTAGGCCATGACGCCATCGGGAAGTTCCATTTGGAAAGGCCCTATCGAAACGGAATCAAATGATCAGGCCTATCACGCAATTTTGAACCAGGATTTTTCAGCCCTTTTTCACCAGGTGAAAACGCCGCTGTTCATTATGTGTTCCCATGATGATGTGTTGTGGGCCTGTTTTCCCAAAGCCCGTGAAGCCCAACCGGATGCTGACTGGGCGGTGGTCAAAGGGCCGGATTATCAATGCACCGTGGAGCCGGGCGGTGTGGCCGATGACCTGCATCAGTTTCTTCAAAAACATATCAAGTAAAGGAGGGATTCGAACATGAAGAGAACCCATGCCATGCTGCTGCTGACCTACACCCCGCGAAAAGGGATCGATCTTGACCAATACCACCAGTGGCTCAAGGACGTGGACAATCCTTTTTTCAACAGCCGGCCCGGTGTCAAGCATTATTCCAACTGGCGGGTGGTTGAAGACAAACTCGGTAAATCCTCTTTTACCCATTTTGATCTCTTATATATAAAGGATATAAACAGTTTCGAAGAAGTATTCGGGGATCAGGCTGTAGAAGAATTCGCCAGAGGCTGGGTGAGGCTGTGGGGGGAAATCCCGGACCCGGACGCGCCGGACCAGAGCGTCAATTATCATGTGTATCTTTGCGAGCAGATCGCCGGTCCGGAAGAGGAATAGCTTTCACGAAACTTGTCGTACTCAGTCGGGCTTCTGGCGGACGGTTCTCCTACTCGTACGCGTAATCGAGATTAAAAAAACCGAGTACGAGTATGAGCAGGAGTATGAGTAAGAGGTAAAAAGGAATGTCGAATTTAAAAGTAATATGTTTACTTCTGCGGTTCGAATTTCCTTGTTCGATATTCGAAATTCTTATTATTTGAATATGAGCGTTTCAATGACAGATGAAACTTTCCGGCCGCACTGGCTGAATAAACGGTTTTCGCCAGGCGCAGACTATTCCGGGGTTGAGAAACTCATCAGCCATCAGCAGCTTCATACGGTCTGCCAGGAAGCCAAGTGCCCCAATATCTGGGAGTGTTTTTCAAAACATACGGCCACCTTCATGATCATGGGCGACCGGTGCACCCGCAATTGCCGGTTCTGCGGCGTTGAACACGGGCCTGTGGGGCTTCCGGACCCGGCGGAACCCGAACGTCTGGCCGATGCGGCATTTCAGATGAATCTAAAGTATATCGTCGTCACTTCAGTGACAAGGGATGACCTGCCTTTCGGCGGGGCCGGATTTTTTGCCGAGACCATCCGGGCGATCCGTCGGAAAATTCCCGATGCCCGGGTGGAGGTGTTGATACCGGATTTTCAGGGTGAGCATCAGGCCCTGGAAATGGTTGTTTTTGCAAAACCCGACGTGCTCAATCACAACATTGAAACCGTTCCACGGCTCTATCCTGAAGCGCGGCCCGAAGCAGATTATCACCAAAGCATCGAGCTTCTGGTCAACGCCCGGTTTTTTGACGCAACGATACCCACCAAATCCGGTTTGATGCTGGGCTTGGGGGAGACCGACGATGAGGTCAGGCAGGTCCTGGGAAATCTGGCGGACGCGGGGTGCAGCATTTTAACCCTGGGCCAGTATCTTCAACCCACCCAATCCCATCTGCCGGTAAAGCGCTATATACCCCCGGAAGAATATGACCAATGGCGGGAAATCGCATTGGACATGGGGTTTGCCGAAGTTTCCGCCGGGCCGTTTGTCCGGAGTTCCTACCATGCCAAAGAAGTTTTTCAATCTGCCGTGGCCGGCAGATAGATGATTTCTAAGGAACTTGTCGTACTCAGTCCCGGTTTTTCAGGACGGTTCTCGTACTCGTACTCGCACTCGAGAATTCAAAATCGAGTACGAGTACGAGCAGGAGTACGAGTACGAACAATCAAGATACTTTCTGTAGAAATACCGCAAAGCGGGATAAATTGTTTGATACGAGATTATCAAAAATAATATGAAAAAAAAATATGACGTCGTCATCATCGGCGCAGGCCTGGGCGGGCTCACCTGCGCGTTGGGGTTGATTAAGAAAGGCCTGCGGGTAAGGCTTTTTGAAAAAGAGCCCAAGGCGGGAGGCTGTCAGGCGTATTTCAAACGCAGGGGATTTTATTTTGAATCCTGCATGCATTCAGTGGCGGAAACCTATGCCGGCGGGCCGGTGCTGAATGCTTTGTCTGCTGTCGGTCTTGACCCGTTACCGGATTTTGTCCGGCTTGATCCGTCTTTTTGTTTTATTTTTCCGGATAAAACCTATGCGGTCCCTCCGGCGGTGTCGGATTATAAAACGATGCTCAAATCTGAATTTCCTGATGAATCCCAGGGAATCGAACGCATATTCGACACCATGACGGAGATCTATGAGGGATTGGGGCGTCTCCCTGAAATCACGCCGAAGATCGCCCGCTACGGCGGCTCGGTTTTTCAGGAGATCCTGGATGAAAGCCTGGCCCATCCCCGCCTCAAGGCCGTCATATCTGGATTTTGGGGGTATCTCGGCCTGCCGCCGTCAAAGACGTCGGCGCTGATACTTTCGGCGTTTAACGCCTCGATCTGCAACCACGGGAATTATTTCCCGGCCGGCGGCATCACGGTTCTGGTGGATCAGCTTAAGGACGCCGTCATCAAAAAGGGCGGAGAAATTTCATTCAAATCCAAAGTGGAAAAAATCCTGATCCGGGATGGGCGCGCATGCGGTATTCGGGTGGCCGGGGGGGATGAGATTTTTGCCCATAGGGTCGTTTCCAACATCGATGCAACAGCAACGTTTTTTCAGATGGTGGGAGAGGAATACCTTCCGGCGGATTTCATTTCCCGTATGCGGCGCCTGGCGCCCACTTTGTCTGCTTTTTCTGTGTATCTGGGCATTGAAGGAAAAGACCTTCCCCAAAACGTGTGCGTGGCCAATCTGGTCTACCCTGGCGATGATCTTGAAAAACAATATGAGGCCGTGCTCAAGGGCGATCTGGAAGCCATGCCCTGGGTGGTTTCCATTCCCACCCTGGCTGCGCCGGCGCTGGCGCCGCCGGACCATCATATCCTGTCGCTGTTTGCGCCGATTCCCTATCGGCTCCCCGGCATGACCGACTGGCGGGAGCGCAAAGGCGAATATGCCGACCGGTTCATCCGTGTTGCGGAAAAAATCTTCCCGGGGCTTAAAAAGCGCATTGTCGTTAGCGAGGCAGCCACCCCCGACACCCTGGTCCGCTATACTGGAAACAGGGAGGGCGCTTTGGGCTGGAATTATACGCCCGAAAGCATCGCCGGGCGGCCGGAAAACAAAAGCCCGGTCTCTGGATTGTGGCTCACCGGTCACTGGACAGTGCCGGGAGTGGGCGTACACGGCGCCGTCCAATCAGGTTTTATAACGTCCCAGGCGGTTGCATCAGATTTGACATTCCAACCTTAACCAAATTCAGGGATCAGTCCATGGAGCTTAAACTGACACAAGATGAAGCTAAAAAAAAGGCCTTGGCGCTCATGCAAAAAGGGTTTCACTGAGGGCCGGCCATCCTGCAAGTTATGTGGGAAGCGTATGGCCTTGAAAATGAGGACCTCCTCTGGGCCTCCATTCCGTTTATGGGAGGAATCTCAGGACACCAGCAGGCGCCGTGCGGGGTGGTTTCGTCCTCGGTGGTGTGCCTGAGCTTTCGCCACCGGTGTTCGCTTCAGGACAAGGAAAAAGCCAAGAAGTCGCGCAACAGGATCAGGGCGAATGCCAGCGAATTGGTTCAAGCGTTTGAGAAGAAATTCGGAACCATTGTCTGCCGGGATCTGGTCGGGCTTGATTTTTCCAATCCGCTGGAGTACCGGCGGTTCACAGAAGCGGCGTCATGGCGGGAGAAGTGCACCAGCGCCATAGAGTTTGGCATTGATATGCTCTATGCGCTCGAAAAAAAATAAGAAAAAGCTTGAATGGACAGCGTATGGAAAGACCCGCCCTTGTGATCATCGATATGGTCAAGGACAATTTTGACGAATCCAGGACCCTGCCTGTAACCCCCTATGCCAAAGCCATGATTCAGCCGCTCAACACCCTCACTCGCGAGTTCAGGGAAAAAGGATTCCCGGTTGTTTTTTCCACGGACGCATTCACCCCAGACGATTTCTTTTTTACCGGCCGGATGAAGCCCCATTCCTTAAAAGGGAGTGCGGGCGCTGACATTTTCGATGGGCTGGACCGTCATCCGGCCGATTACTGGCAGCAGAAGCCCAGCATGTCCGCTTTCTTTAAAACAGGTCTTGAAGACTGGCTGCGGCGCAGAGGCGTGACCCTGTGCGTGTTGGCCGGCATCGCCACCCAGTTTTGCATGCTGGCAACCGCCCTGGATGCCGTGTGTCATGACTTTAAGGTAGTGCTGCTTTCAGACTGCACGGCAGCCGGTTCTCCCGATATCCAAAACGCTGTGATCAGGATTTATGAGAAGAATCCGTTATATCCGTTGTTCAGGATTGCTGATTCAAAGCAAATGATTCAGGAACTGGCGGGCTCGTAAAAAACATTCGATCCCGCGGGACGAGTATTTTTACGGAAAGAAATTTTTTAACATCGTGTTCGTGCTCTTGCTCCTACTCATACTCAGTTTTTAGGGATCCGATTAGGAGTACGGGTACGAGAATCGTCCCGAAAAAACGGGACTGAGTACGATATTCAGAACCATGATCCAGGAGTTCATGACATGACTTCACCTATTCAAACAATGGTTGATGATCTGATCGCAGAAATCCGCAAACGTCCACAGAATCTCAAAACATTTAAGAACCAGGGCTTTAAACTGGTCGGTTATACGGGCCGGTTTACCCCTGAAGAACTGATTTACGCGGCCGGCGCGAAACCCTTTCTCATCTGCCGCGGCGGCGAGCCTGAACCGGTAGAGGCGGTGCTTCCTTATATGCTGCGGTTTTTGAACCCCTTTGTCAGGGCCCAGCTGGGGTATTTCATCCTGGGCATAGACCCTGTGACGCCCATGCTCGATCAGATCGCCGTGCATTGCGACGACTGTCATTCTTCCCGGCTGGCCGACCTGTTTGAATATTTAAATCTTCCGGCGATAAGAATCGGCATTCCCACGGATTGGAAGAAGCAGCTTTCTGTCGATTATTTTGCGCAGGTTTTGGAGAAGTTCAAGGCCGGACTGGAAAGACTCACCGGCAATCAGATTACTCAAGGCTCTCTTGAAAAAATGATCCTGATATTCAACCGCATGCGGGAGCTGTTAAAAACCATCAGCGACCTGAGAAAAGATCCGTCTCCGGCCATCGGCGGCTATGACTTTATCCGGATGAACCACGCCTCGTTTTATTGGGAACCAGAGGATTATATCGCCCGGCTTGAAAACATATATGATGGGTTAACGCGTGGTGAAAGCCGTTTCACCCGCCAGGCTCCGCGGATTCTCATCGCCGGCCGGGTGATCGCCGTGGGAGATTACCTGGTCCCCAAGCTGGTCGAGGATTCCGGGGGGGTGATTGTGGCGGAGTTCTTAGACGAAGGGTTCCGCCATGTTGACCATGTGGTATCGTCTCATGGGATTCTAATGAAAAATCTCACGCAAGCATATTACAGCGACGGAGTCCCGCCGTGCATCTTTCAGCCGGCCTGGAGGGAGCGGATGGAACACCTGAAGCGGCTGATCAGGGATTTTGCGGTGGACGGGGTGGTCTGGTACCAGCTCTCCTTTGATGAGATTTACGATATGGAATACCCGGTCATGGCCAAAGCAATGGGGGAGGTGGAGGTGCCGATTCTGCACCTTGAAAGTTCATATGAATACGCCCGGGAGGCTACGGGGCCTCTGGCGACAAGGGTTGAAAGTTTTATCAGCAGCATCAAGGCGAGAAAGGGATAGGGCGCATGGAAAAAGATATCTATGTCCGTTTTTTGGAGCTGACCGGTTTTGAGCCCAATGAAATACCGAAATTTATTTCCGATTTCAGGCGGGCGTGCGAAATATTCGATCTCACGGATGACGATGTCCGGTTCGGTGTGGAAGAATGGATCCCTTCCCAGTTTGATATTGCCTTGAAAGGGGTCCGCATGTCTCTGGGGTGTCTGGTGCGGGAGGCGGTGGATTTGTCCAGGGCGCCGGAATACAAAAAAAAGGGATACCGGATGGTTTACGGGATTCTTCCGGCCATGTCGGTCTACTATTACGCCCTCAAGCTGACCGCTCCGGACAAGGTATATGTGGCATTTCCCGATCTGTTTATCGTCTGTTTTCTTCAAATGTTCTTCCATAAATTAAACCCGGTTCTTGAAGAGGCTGAAAAAGCGGGGATCTCATATGGCTGCCGTCATTGCGCTCTCAATAAGGCCCGATATACAGCCCGGCGGCTCAACATCATCCCTTCGCCGGATGTGAGCTGGATTTGGGGGTTTGTATGCGACGAAGGGCCTAAAACCGATGAATTTATTTCCGAGTATTTTGACAAGGACTGGAAAACCTATATTACCCGCATGCCCCATGA